>NZ_BRYH01000007.1:0-599 GCF_054772055.1 Lacrimispora brassicae
AATGATTGCGGAGAAAGGCACAGGATGGAGTACGGGAAAGTTTACTTTCACGGAGGTCAGGCTGTGACTTACTCCATAAGCATCGCAGATGCGACCGAGAAAACCGAAGGTTTTGGAGGTGCAATCATGGACCAGACTAATTAAATTAAATAAAGAACACCAAGAGACAAAGAATTTCTGGTGCCGATGCGCTTAGGGGAAACACCCGTTCCCATCCCGAACACGATGGTTAAGACTTAAGCGGCCGATGGTACTATGCTGGAGACGGCATGGGAGAGCAGGTGGGTGCCAGATTACTAAAAAAAATCACTCGAAAGAGTGTTTTATATAGAACGGACATGTTCCAATGGGTGGAGGGAAAAGCGAAGCCTGTGTTAAAGAATGTGTTAACCTGATTCAGCAGGGCAGTGCTGTTTTATATAGCTGGTTTTTACCAGTGATTCGTGGGTTCGAGTTAATCGAGCAAGCGAATGACTGATAAACTTCAGTCACAGTGTTGTTGTTACGAAGGTGCACTTTGAAAAGCTAACGCTTTTCTCAGTCACGGCGTTCCACGCCTATACAATCACATAAAAAACTGCTTAGGAAAGCAAGCTTTC
>NZ_BRYH01000008.1:0-199581 GCF_054772055.1 Lacrimispora brassicae
AATGGTGTTCAATCCGGGGTCAAAATCAACAAACTAGCTAATTTTTTCCCGTTTTACTTGTTGTTTGGTTCGTATACAATTGCTTGTATTTGTTCTGAATTGTTCTCATTCAAAGCCATCAAACATGGCTTGTTTTATTAGAATTTTCAGGGTTTTACATACTGTTCAATCTTCAGTTTTCAAGGTGCTTCGTGTTGTTTCTCTCTTAACAGCAACTCATTTATCATATCACAGCGCTTCTGTCTTGTCAACACTTTTTTTATTTATTTGTTTTCACTGTTTTTTCGGCAGCTGGTATATAGTATCACATCAGCATTGCTATGTCAACTACTTTTTTTCACTGTCTAAAAGTAAAAATCAATCATTTGGAAACGAGCGGAGAAAGAGGGATTTGAACCCTCGCGCCGGTTGCCCGACCTACACCCTTAGCAGGGGCGCCTCTTCGGCCTCTTGAGTATTTCTCCGTAGTTCATAATTTCCATATGAATCGTCTTTCAATGAAAATCTTTTCCAGACGCATTGACAATTATACAAGATATATTTCGACTTGTCAACCTATTTTTTGATTTATTTCTTCCTGTATTTTGTCGTGTACCATTCCCGCTATTTGGACGGTTTTCATATTCTGATAATCCTCTGCACAAATCGGTTTTAAGAAGCATACCTGTACGATCTGTTTTCTGGAAGAGTTCTCATCAAAGGGCTTAAAACAGTCGATTAGTGCCACCGGTACAATGGGACATTTGGCATTTACAGCGCTTTTAAAGGTTCCTCCCTTAAAGTCCAGAAGTTTATTTCCCTCACGGCTGCGGGTTCCCTCTGGAAAGATTACAAAATTCTTTCCCATTTTTACCTTTTCCGCCATCTTAGTTATGATTTCCATGGAGGCCCTAATGTCCTGGCGGTCTATGGAAAAGCCATCCAGGGCTTTGATTACCTGTTTTACTAAAATGAGTTTTGCGGCTTCTTTTTTCACCACTATGCTAAAGGGGTTGGGACAGGCATCCATCAGAGCCAGTACATCAAACAATCCCTGATGGTTGGGAAACAGGATAAAGCCATTTTCAGAGGGCAGATTCTCAACTCCCTGAACTTCTACCTTAATGCGCCCTGTTCTGTTTACTGTTTTCACTATATGGCGGATGTAATCATAACGCTGTTCATCGGTATGGGTATCTTTCGGAAGTCCCATCCTGCATATGCGGTAAAACCATAGGGGAACACGAAAGAAGTTTCTTATTATCATATAAGAGATACGATTCATATATTTCCTTTAAACCTCCCTGTATCTTTCTATGGCTGTTTCATATAAATTGTTTCCTTTGCTGTCTATGACAACCACCACGGGAAAATCTTTTATTTCCAGACGCCTTATGGCCTCTGTTCCCAAATCTTCATAAGCAATTACTTCAGAGGCAAGGATGCATTTTGAAAGAAGAGCTCCTGCTCCTCCCACCGCCGCAAAGTAAACGGACTGGTTTCTTACCATGGCATCAATGACTTCTTTGCTCCTTTTTCCTTTTCCTATCATTCCCCTCATTCCCATATCCAGAAGAAGTGGAGTGTACCGATCCATACGGCTGGCTGTGGTTGGTCCTGCAGAACCGATGGGCCGTCCTTCCCTGGCTGGGGATGGCCCCATATAATAAATCATGTTTCCTTCTATATCAAAGGGAAGTGTTCCCTTTTGGTCCAGGGTTTCCTTCATTCTTTTATGAGCGGCATCCCGGGCAGTGTAAATAATCCCTGTCAGGTAAACATAATCTCCTGCATTCAGGCTTTTTGCATCTTCCCTGCTGATGGGTACGTTTATGTGATGATCCATGCTTTCCTCCATTCTTTGCTTCAAGCATTATATAACCCTGTGTGCATGTCTGTTTACATGACAGCAGATATTGACTGCCACTGGCAGCCCGGCTATGTGGGTCGGATAGGTTTCAATGTTTACGGCCAAAGCGGTAATCCTTCCTCCCAGGCCTCCTGGACCGATTCCAAGCTTGTTGATCTTTTCAAGCATCTCTGATTCCAGTTCCTTTACATAGGAAATGGAGGACCGTTTCTCAATATCCCTGGTCAAAGCCTGCTTGGCTAACTGAGCGCATTTTTCAAAGGTTCCGCCGATTCCCACTCCAACCACCATTGGAGGACATGCATTAGGTCCGGCCTCCTTTACGGCTGACAATATAGAATCCTTGATCCCTTCCAGTCCATCTGCAGGTTTTAACATAAAAATTCGGCTCATGTTTTCACTGCCAAACCCTTTGGGCGCAACTGTAATATCAATCTTATCTCCGCTCACAACTTCATAATGAATAACTGCAGGGGTATTATCCTTTGTATTCACCCGCTCCACCGGCTCCACCACTGATTTTCTTAAATACCCTTCTCCATATCCTTCTCTTACTCCCTGATTGACTGCATCCGTAAGATTTCCGCCTTCTATATGTACATCCTGTCCTATTTTTACAAAAATCACTGCCATCCCTGTATCCTGACAGATGGGGATCATATCCTCTCCGGCAATTTTTAAGTTTTCCTTTAACTGGCAAAGCACCTGTCTGCCAAGGGGCGAGATTTCTTCATCCACTGCCTTAAGAAATACCCGTTCCATATCACTTGACAGCACATGGTTGGCTTCTATGCACATTTCTTTTACATTCTTCGTTATTTCTTCAATTCTAACCGTTCTGATCATATATTCCTCCAGATAAGCAGATCCCTTTGTTTTATTTCATCATAAATGATTCTTATTGTGAAATCAAGTTCAAACATAAAATAAGGCAGGGATGCTTTATTTATCATTCCCTGCCTTACTAAAAGGAAGTTCCAATCACCTTAAGGTTCATGGAACGGCTGATTTTTTAAGTAAAGCGAACATTTGCGTTCTGCTTGCTTTCATTAAAAAATCAGGCCTTAGAATCAAGACGATTCCTTATTAATTTTTCCTGAATATCTTTTATGGTGATTTCTTCCATTCTTCTTCTGCATAGCTCATTTAAATCCCCGTAAATTTCATCCATGACCCCGGACATTCCGGAAGCGATCATACAGGGGGTATCTACATTTCCTGATTTCCAGGAAGAAGATACAAAGGTAACATCCAAAGCATCACAAATGCTTTTTAAACTTACTTCAGAGGAATCTTTTGCAAAATGATAGCCGCCCTCCAGCCCTTCCTTTGTTGTGATAATTCCGGCCTTTTTTAATTTTGCCATCACTTTTCTTACCCGGGCAGGATTGGTGCATACATTGGAAGCCAGTTCTTCACTGGAAATGGTGATCTTCCTTTGGTTTAAATAAACTACTCCATGAACCGCTACTGCAAACTCACTTGTCATACGAATCCCCTATTTCATTGGCATAATTTTCTTGGTGAAGTCAAATACAGTGTCGACTGAACTTAGAAAATCAGCCGTTCGATGAGCCGCCTGGCGGATCGAACTTCCTTGATCTGTAATTGATATGGTTTCAGTTTATATTTTATCAATTTGCAAGATCATTGTCAAGGGGACTTCCTTTACTTCATGGAATTCAGCGGTTTGATGATAATCCGATTTTTTCAGCCAGCTCTTTCAACTGCTCAATGGCCTGGTTTTCATCTTCCCCTTCGGCTGTTATTGTTACCCGTTCTTCCGGTTTGACTGCTAATCTCATAATAGCAAGAGGATTTTTTAAATCAGCTTTCATTTCCTCCTTTTTTAATGTTATAAGAGAAGTAAACCTCTTGGCTGCTGCTGCCATATCTCCTGCTGACCTGGCATGAATCCCCATTGCATCCTGAACCACAAATTCAAACTGCTTCACAAAACACCTCCTGTTAAGCCAGATCCTCACCGCCCGATGCAATTACTTTTTTCATCCATGCATAACTGTCCTTTTTGATCCTCTTCCCTGTTCCCTTTCCATAATCATCATAATCTACATAAATAAAACCATAGCGCTTGCTCATTTCACAGGAAGAACAGGAAACAATATCAATGGGCCCCCATGCATAATAGCCCCTTAGATCTACTCCGTCCCGGATGGCTTCCTTCATCTGCTCAATATGCGCCCGAAGGTAATCCACCCTGTAGGAATCATGGATTTCTCCATTTTCTACCTCATCGTAGTATCCTACTCCGTTTTCCGTTATATAAATGGGCTTTTGATATCTGTCATAAAATTCATTTAATAAGATCCTTAAGCCAATGGGATCAATGCTCCAGCCCCAGGGATTTGCCGGCAGCTCTTTATTCCGGTATGCCTCATTCCCTTTTTCATAGCTTTCCTTTGAGCATATCTGAGTATAATAATATGAAAATGAGAAAAAGTCCGCCGTATGTTTCAAATCCTCTTCATCACCCTCTTCAAATGTAAGCTTAATATTCCAGTCCTCAAAAAAACGGAAGGCATAACCGGGATAATATCCCCGAAGCAAGACATCAGCAAAAAAATACTCCATTTGATTATGTTTCAAGGCAGCCAAAACATCTTTTGGTTTACATGTTGCTGCATATTCCGGCCCGCCGCAGAGCATCATTCCGATCTGCATTTCAGGATATTTTTCATGAGCATATTTTGTGGCCCTTGCGCATGCCACCATCTCATGATGGACTGCCTGATATTTTGCAGAGCAAAGATCATCAACCGTATCTTCTGCAACACCAAGGTGATTAAATGACTCATGACCGATCAAATTAATCTGATTGACTATAATCCAGTACTTCACCTTACCTGCATACCGGTCAAATACTGTTTTGCAATACTCTACGAAGAAATCAATGGTTTCTCTGGAATACCAGCCTTTGTATGCAGTGGTTAAATGAAGAGGCATCTCATAATGGGAAATGGTGATCATCGGCTCCATGCCGTTTTTAATGATCTCATCAAACAATTTATCATAAAATTCAAGCCCCTTCTCATTTGGCTGCCCATCGTCTCCCTTTGGATAAATTCTGGCCCAGTTAATGGAAGTTCTGAATGTTTTAAGTCCCAGATCAGCCAGCATTTTTAAATCCTCTGGATAGGTATGATAAAAATCAATGCCTCTCCTTTTAGGGAAATTCTTATTACTGCTTACCAGGGCTTCCTCTATATATGCTCTGGTTATTTCTCCGTTGGAACGCTTTTCAATGGGCAGGTCCTTTTGGAACTCATTGATATCAGCCAGGCAGAGACCTTTGCCATCCAGGTCATACGCTCCCTCCAACTGATTTGCCGCCACAGCGCCTCCCCACATGAAATCTGATGGAAAGCCTTTTGGTACTTTTTTCATGGTATTCTCCTTTCCTTCCTGATATTACCGGTTTAATCCTGATTCTCCAGACGCTTCAAACGCTTTTCCCAATTTTCAAAGATTTTGATCATTTGCTTTGCAATGTTGATTTCACTGTATATAGTCATCAACGTATCCTGGGCATGGGCGAAAATCAAAGAATACTCTGCCTTTTCCCCCCTGGTTTCTCCCTGAATGGCATCTGTCTGGGTGCGATGGGCTTCTGTGATCTTTTTCTGCGCTTCCTTCATCTTTTCATTTGCCAAAATAAAGTCCTGATCGGCAATGGCTGTCAATGCTTCTTTGCACAGCAAACGTGCATCACCCGCATTCATAATAATGCTCATTGCAGATTCTAGTGTTTTTTCATCCATGTTTCCTCTTTCCCGCCTATCTTTCTAAAGCATAATGGTATGCCCGTAAGGCGATTGATCACCCTTCTTATTACTTTATTTCTTTTCCTCTGCTTTTTTCTCTGCCTCTGATTCCTGATTGTCGTATATACGGAAAAATGGATACCATATTACGGTTGAAAGCAATGCACAGGCAGCCATTAAAATAATACCTTTGATGCTCCCCGTTGTCAGCCATGTGGAAATGGGGAAAGGACAATACCACATATCAAAAACTCTGGTAGGAATCGGTGCAAACGGAATTACCTTTGTAAAAATCCAAACCACCATTGGAAGTATGATGCCCATCAGCCACATGGGGATCATCATAATCGGATTCCATGCGATACAGCCGAACACGACTGGTTCGTTAATGTTGAAAATAGCTGGTACAAGGCTGGCACGCCCTAATGCTCTTAATTTATTGCTTTTTGCAAATATGAGCATAATGACCAGCGGCAATGTACATCCGATTCCTCCGATCCATAAATAAGCAGAGTATACCGTAGGGTCAGTGACCAGGTTCAGCGTCTCGTAAGTAGCTGTTCCAGCCGCGGCCATACTAACATTAGCGGTAATCGCCATAAGCATTGCCGGCTTATAGACCGGAGTTAGTACCCAGCTTGAAATTCCCAGGGAATATAAAAAGCAAACAAGCAAAAGAGAAAGGGCAAAGCCCCAGGGAGTCTGCATCACATTGGAAATGGGCATAAATAATGCCAGCAGAATATTATAAATATCGATCCCAAGCAGATCTACCAAAACCCATAGAGAGCAGACCACGATACCAGTCGGAAGCATGGAATCAAACCAGGCCCTTACAAAGTCAGGTATCACGGAAGTCTCTTTAAAAAATGAGAACTTCCCGAAAATTCCCATAATAAAACCTGAGAAGACACCAGCGGTAATTGCTACAAACATTCCTCCGGCTCCTAAAGATGCATGCTGAAACCCTGCCTGACCATCCTTTATCACCTGAGGAGATATAATAATCAAAAATGCCACCACACCGGAAAGGGCTGCAATGATCCTTTGTTTACGCAGACGCTTTTTTTCCATTAAGTTAAATGGTATTAAAAATGCTACAAACAATGACAGCAGACCCATTGTCCAGCCAAAGGGAGTCCAGAAATTTGGCCACCACTTCCAGCCAAACACATCTCCCGGAACAGTTAAAAAGCAAAAGATAGATCCCAATAATATAAACGGGAGTACCTGCATAATAGAATCTTTTAAGGTGGTAACCCATACATTGCTATTAATTTTGTTCATTTTCGGTGCAAAACTGTGCTCTAACCAATGAATTAACTGTTTCATCCTTCTCCTCCTTATTCCCTTAACTCATTTCACTTAATAAATGATCCAATGCCATATCCCCATTTAATGTTGAATAGTATTCCGGCTTCATCAAGATGACCTTCACATCCTTTCCCCCAGTATATTCCTCAATCTCATCCAGAATATAGGCCAGGTGAGGTCCTACCATAAGGGCCTCAATGTCATCAATATAGTTTTCGATTTCACTTTCTCCTCTGGCCTTTATCGTGATATCCATATTCCTTGCGGCCGCTGCCTTTCTTATGTTAGCCGCCATAAACCCGGAGCTTGCACCGGATCCGCAAACCAGTAAAACACTTAACATAAATAAAATCCTCCTTTATCTGTATAATATGGTTTATGAAAAGCTTTCTTTTTAACTTCTCATAAAAGGTGATGAAAACGTGGTTTGGTTTTCACAATATATTTGATGCATTCATTATTACTTTTTTCCACTTAAAATTCCACCAGAGATTTGCACATGCAGCGTGCAAATCTCTGGTGGAAAAATCCTTTCCACATTCTTATAATGAATAGAAGGAGGGTTTTACTATGGGGCCAAAATTATTAAAATTAATACGTATCCTGCTGATGCACACAAATGAAATGACCGCTTCTGCATTAGCTGCCGAAATGGGGGTTTCGGAACGCAGTATAAAAAATTATATTTCAGAAATCAATGATAACCATCCTCAGATGATCCGTTCTTCCAGGAAAGGGTATTCCATTCATGCAGAGGCCGGAAGAAAAATACTCAATGAATCCGGCACCCACATCCCCCAGTCCTCCCAGGAAAGACTGGTTTATATTATCAATCTTTTGATCAAGCAGGAAACCGGCATTGACGCATACGATTTATGCGATACCATATTTATCAGCTACTCCACTTTAAAAAATGAACTGGGTGCTGTAAAAAAGAAACTGGGCCAGTTTGATTTAAAGCTTTTAAATCAAAAGGACAATTTGTCCATTGAAGGGCTGGAAAAAAACAAACGCCGTCTCTTAAGCTCTATTTTATACGATGAATCCAACATTAACTTTGTAAGCCTGAAAACCATACAGCATGTTTTTCCTGATATTGAAATTGAATATATTAAAAATACATTGCTGAATATTTTTGATAAATACCAATATTTTGTCAATGACTATTCTCTGATCAATATTGTTCTGCACATCACCATCGCCATTGACAGGATCAAAAATCACAATATCAATACCCAGGATGTTCAGGAACTGGCTCAGCTCCGGCATCATGAATATGAGTTGGCAAGTCAGGTGACAAAAGAATTGGAAAATCATTTTCATATCACCTACAGTGAAGCTGAAATTTATGAACTTGCCCTGCTGTTGATTTCAAGAGCTACTACCATCGATTACAAAAGCATAACCACTGCCAACTTAGAGGACTTTATCGGAAAGGAATGCTTTGACCTGGTGGAGGAAATGATCCAGTCAGTTAATGCTTATTATTATATTGATCTGTCAGAACCTGAATTTCTGATCCGGTTTGCCATTCATATAAGAAATTTACTTCAAAGATCAAAAAACCAGCAATTTTCAAAAAATCCTTTAACGGAAGAAATTAAAACTTCCTGCCCATTAATTTATGATGTCTCCGTATATTTATCCGGAATTATCAAAGACCGTACGGGGATCATCATAAATGACGATGAAATTGCTTACATCACCTTTCACCTGGGAAGCACTTTGGAAGCACAAAAAAGCCTTAATAAAAAAGTAACTGCTGTTTTATACTGCCCCAACTATTATGATTTAAATGTACGTCTGACGGATACCATTAATCAGCATTTTTCCTGTGAAATGCTCATAACCAACATTTTAACGGAGGACTCTGTTCTGGAACAGGTTCCTAAATGCGATTTTATTATGTCTACGGTTCCTCTCCACGGTTTTTATGCCGTGGACATCGTTCATATCGGAATGTTTTTTACGGATAAGGATATTTCCGTCATCAGAAATAAAATTACATCCGTAAGGATCAATAAAAGGAAAGCCACCTTTAAAAGTTATCTGGAAATGCTTATCATCCCGGATTTTTTTGAAAGAAGGAATGATTTAAAGACTGAAAAGGATACCATCGAATATCTAACGGGGAAAATGCGCCGGATGGGTTATGTAGACGAAACATTCCGGGAAGATATCTACATGAGGGAAAAGCTTTCTTCCACTGCTTTTCATGATTTTTCCATCCCCCATGCGATGAAAATGCATGCAGAAAAAACAGGACTGAATATATTGATTTCTGATTCTCCTGTCTCATGGAACGGGAAACCTGTTTCCCTGATCATCATGATGTGTTTTAACAAGAATGACCGCTACATTTTTAATGAAATCTTTGAGCCTCTCACCATGATGCTTACGGACAGGGAATTTATTAAAAAACTGATCCAGGTCAAAGACCATGAGACCTTCATTCAAATGCTGACGGATAACTTAGAAGTCACTTTCTAGTACAAAACTCCATAGCTGCTCATAAAAAAAGTTGTCCTGGCTTTTTAAGCTGGACAACTTTTTTATGGGCAATTTAAATTATTTTTCCTTAATCCGGACAATGGCATTCTTTATTACTTTATCATCCATTTCCAAAATAGTATAAAGATTTTTTTCATCCTCCAGTTCCAAAGGAAGCTGAGATGTTTTAGGAATAAAGCCAAGTATTTCGATCAGATATCCTGACAGGGTATCACAGGAGCTTTCTATCTCTTCATGAAGCACTTCGTCTAAATCATACAGGGAAATGCTTCCTGCCGCTTTATATACATTAGGTTCCATCTCTACCAGCTCAGGTTCTGAATCTTCATATTCATCGGGAATATCTCCCACAATTTCTTCTATCAAGTCCTCCATGGTGATCAGACCGGAAACTCCTCCGTATTCATCCACCAGGATGGCCATTTTGGTCTTATTCTTCTGCATATCCAGAAATAAATCATCTGTCTTTTTATTTTCCGGTATAAAATAAGGCTTCTGCATAATGGTGCGGATATCAATACCCGCCATGTCTTTTTTATTCAATTCAATGTTAAAGTCCTTCATGGACAAAATACCGATAATATTATCAATTTCTTCTTCATAAACCGGAATCCTGGAATGCCGGCTGTCCAATATCTCATTGAGGACCAGCTCCATGGGTCTTTTGATATTAACAGCCACCATATCCTGTCTGGGGGTCATGATCTCTCTGGCTCTCTTATCATCAAAGAGAAAAATAGAAGTAATCATATCCTCCTCGATCTTATTGAACACACCGCTTTCACGCCCCATCTGAAGCATGGAACGGATCTCTTCCTCAGAAACCTCTTCCTCCAGGTGATCTGCCTTCATGCCAAAAAGCTTTAGGATTCCATTGGTTGACATGGAAAGAAACCTTATAAACGGAGCCATGATTCTTGATACAATGTAAATAGGCCGTACAGCAAATAAACTGAACCATTCCGCCTTTTGCAATGCGATCCGTTTAGGCACCAGTTCTCCCAATACCAGGTTAAAATATGACAGAATAATGGTTACTGTCACTATGGAAAGGCTTCCGCTGTATGGGATTCCCAAATCCCGCATCTTTCCTCCAAGTATCTGTGAAATTCCGGTTGCCGCCGATGCACTGGAAAAAAAACCGGCAAAGGTTATGGCTACCTGGATGGTTGAAAGAAAACCGGTAGAATCCTCTGAAAGCTTTTGAATCAGGGCCGCTTTTTTATTTCCGCTCTCAGCCAGCATCCTGATCCTGTTTTTGTTGACTGATACAACAGCCATTTCCGCTCCTGCGAAGAACGCGTTCATTAAGGTTAAAGCAATTAATAATAAAATCTGTGCGGCTATCTGCGCCGCGCCTGGGTCACTGTCCAAGCTGGTATTCCTCCTTTTTTTAGGACATAATCGTCCATGCAGGACTTCCTGCTGAATTTCAATAAAGAAAAAGACTTTGACTACAGTAAAGTTAATATTGCTGCATTCAAAGTCTTTTACTGCTTTTTATTGATGGGTTATATTATAATATAAAAACTAAAATATTACCATACCCTTTGTGTTAAGATTTTTATTCCTCTTCAGGGGCTTCATCCTTTTCCTCTATTTCCTCTGGAAGCACTTCATCCTCAATGTCCAGTTCTTCCAAACCTTCTCCATCGGACTTGCTTCCGTCATCCCGTACCTTAGCAATGCTGGCAACGCTGATATCAGAATCCTGGTCAATGTTCATCAGCTTCACTCCGGAAGTGTTTCTTCCGATGACGGAAATGTCATTGACGGAAATGCGGATGATGATTCCTTCGGTCGTGATCAAAAGGAGGTCATGGTCATCCTGGACCAGCTTGGCTCCTATGATATCTCCGGTTTTTTCCGTGATCTTATAGCACAGAACACCCTTTCCACCTCTTCTCTGGGGCGTGAATTCCTCAGTAGGAGTACGCTTGCCCATGCCATTGGCTGATACGATCAGAAGTTTCGGTCCCTGGGTTTCCTTTTGCATGCCTACCACATGGTCATCCTCATTGAGCTTCATGCCGATAACACCCATGGATACACGGCCTGTGATACGGACATCCTTTTCATGGAACCGGATACACTGGCCTTTTTTAGTGATCAGGAAAATATCCTTTGTATCATCGGTTGCCTTAACCTCAATGAGTTCATCATTTTCCCGAAGGACAATGGCCTGAAGGCCATTTCTACGGACATTGGCATATTCCATCATAGGAGTTTTCTTTACCATTCCATTTTTGGTTGCCATAAATAAGAACTTATCATCATCGTATTCCTTCATGGGGATGATGGCCGTAATGCTCTCGCCGGGAAGCATCTGCAGAAGGTTTATAATGGCAGTTCCTCTGGATGTTCTGCTTCCTTCCGGGATCATATAGGTCTTTAACCGGTAAACACGGCCCGTATTAGTAAAGAACATCAGGTAATGATGGGTGGTTGTCATCATCAGGTCCTCGATGTAATCCTGGTCAATGGTCTGCATTCCCTTGATTCCCCTGCCGCCCCGGTTCTGGTTCTTGAAGTTGTCAATAGACATCCTCTTAATATATCCCAGCTTTGTCATGGCAACAATGGTACTTTCATCAGGGATCAAGTCTTCCATGGACATATCGTACTCGTCAAAGCCGATGGAAGTCCTTCTGTCATCTCCGTACTTTGAGGAAATAATGGATATTTCCTCTCTGATTACTGCTAAAAGCTTTTTCTCATCAGCAAGGATGGCCTTTAATTCCGCGATCCTGGCTTCCAGCTCCCTGTATTCGTTCTCAAGCTTCTCCCGCTCCAGACCGGTAAGAGCTCTAAGACGCATATCCACGATAGCCTGAGACTGTACATCGCTTAAGCCAAAGCGGCTCATAAGTTCTGCCTTAGCAGCCTGGACATTTTCAGAACCCCTGATGATCCGGATGACTTCGTCTATATTATCTAAGGCAATAAGCAATCCCTGTAAAATATGGGCTCTCTCTTCCGCCTTATTCAAATCGTAACGGATCCTTCTGGTCACAACTTCCTTCTGGTGATCCAGATAATAATTCAGCATCTGAAGAATATTTAAGACCTTAGGCTCCAGAACGCCGGAACTATTTTTAACAAGGGCGATCATGATTACCCCAAAGGTATCCTGAAGCTGGGTATGCTTGATCAACTGGTTAAGTATTACATTGGCATTGGCATCCCGGCGAAGTTCAATGCAGATCCTCATGCCGGAACGGTCGGACTCATCTCTTAAGTCAGTAATGCCGTCTACTTTCTTATCCTTCACAAGCTCCGCAATCTTTTCAATAAGGCGGGCCTTATTGACCATGTAAGGAAGCTCGGTCACAATGATCCGGCTTTTTCCGTTTGCCATGGCTTCAATATCGCTGACAGCCCTGACACGGATCTTACCTCTTCCTGTGCGGTATGCTTCTTCAATTCCCCGTTTTCCCAGGATGGTTGCTCCTGTGGGGAAATCCGGTCCTTTGATGATATCCAGGATCTCCTCCATGGTGGTTTCCCTGTTTTCTTCCACCTGGTTGTCAATAATATGAATGACTGCGTTAATGACCTCCCTTAAGTTGTGGGGAGGAATATTGGTAGCCATACCAACGGCAATTCCGGAGGTACCATTTATCAGAAGATTGGGATAACGGGATGGAAGGACATCCGGCTCTCTCTCCGTCTCATCAAAATTGGGGCTGAAATCAACGGTATCTTTGCTGATATCTGCAAGCATTTCCATGGAAATCTTACTTAAGCGGGCTTCTGTATATCGCATGGCAGCCGCCCCGTCTCCATCCACGGAACCGAAGTTTCCGTGACCATCCACCAGGGGATATCTGGTAGACCATTCCTGTGCCATATTCACCAGGGCCCCGTAAATGGAGCTGTCACCGTGAGGATGGTATTTACCCATGGTATCACCCACGATACGGGCACATTTACGGTGTGGCTTATCCGGACCGTTGTTGAGCTCAATCATGGAATACAGGACTCTACGCTGAACCGGCTTTAAACCGTCTCTTACATCAGGCAGAGCTCTGGAAACAATGACGCTCATGGCATACTCGATATACGATTTTTCCATGGTCTTTTTTAAGTCCACATCATGAACTTTATCAAAGATATTTGGTTCCATTTTATTTCCTCCAATTAAACATCAAGATTCTGTACGTATTTGGCGTTGGCTTCGATAAATTCACGTCTTGGCTCTACCTGGTCTCCCATCAAAGTGGTAAAGGTTAAATCCATCTCGGATGTGGTATCCTCATTCATGGTGACGCGCAAAAGAACTCTTCGTTCCGGATCCATGGTGGTTTCCCAAAGCTGTTCTGCATCCATCTCTCCCAAACCTTTATAGCGCTGGATCTTATTGTTATTGTCACGGCCGATTTCCTTCAGGATGGAGTTAAGCTCCTCATCGCTGTAGGCATACCATACTTTTTTACTCTTCTCCACCTTGTATAATGGAGGCTGTGCCAGATACACATAGCCCTCCTTGATAAGCTCCGGCATGAAGCGGTATAAAAAGGTGAGGAGCAGGGTACTGATGTGGGCTCCATCCACATCGGCATCAGTCATGATGATAATTTTATGATATCTTAATCTGCCTAAGTCAAAGTCCTCATGAATTCCTGTTCCAAATGCGGTGATCATGGCTTTGATCTCCGCATTGGCATAGATCTTGTCAAGCCTTGCCTTTTCCACATTCAGTATCTTTCCACGGAGAGGAAGGATGGCCTGGGTATTCCTGGAACGGGCCGTCTTTGCAGAGCCGCCGGCACTGTCTCCCTCTACGATATAGATCTCACAGTTTTCCGGGTTTTTGTCGGAACAGTCTGCAAGCTTTCCAGGAAGGGCCATCCCCTCAAGGGCGGTCTTTCTCCTGGTTAAATCCCTGGCCTTTCTGGCTGCAGCTCTTGCCCTCTGAGCCATAATGGATTTGTCGCAAATATTTTTTGAAATGCTTGGATTCTGCTCTAAATAATAGGTCAACTGTTCCCTTAATAAGCTGTCAACCGCTCCCCTGGCCTCGCTGTTTCCCAGCTTCTGCTTTGTCTGGCCCTCAAACTGAGGTTCCTCAATTTTGACGCTGATGATGGCGGTCATACCTTCTCTGATGTCCTCACCGGATAGGTTGGTTTCGCTCTCTCTTAACAGTTTGCTCTTTCTGGCATAATCATTTAAGGTGGTTGTCAGGGCATTCTTAAAGCCTGCCAGATGGGTCCCTCCCTCAGGAGTGTTGATGTTATTGACAAAGCTGTAGATATTTTCCGTATAGGAATCATTGTGCTGCATGGCAATCTCAACATAGACACCATCCTTTGTTCCTTCGCAGTAAAACACCTGTTCATAAAGAGGGGTCTTCCCCTTGTTCAGATAGGTAATGAACTCCCTGATTCCGCCTTCGTAATGGAATACGTGCTCATGCTTATCCTCCCGCTCATCCTTAAGGACAATCTTTAAGTTTTTGGTTAAAAATGCAGTTTCACGGAGACGGATCTTTAAGGTATCGTAATCAAAGATTGTTTCTTCAAAAATTTCCCCGTCAGGAAGGAATGTAACCGTTGTTCCATGCTCAGCCGGGTCGCATTCTCCAATAACCTTTAAGGGATACATGGTCTTTCCCTTTTCATAACGCTGTTTATAGATCTTTCCCTCCTGGCGGATCTCTACCTCAAGCCACTGGGAAAGGGCATTGACTACAGAAGCACCCACGCCGTGAAGTCCTCCGGAGACCTTATATCCTCCGCCGCCGAATTTTCCGCCTGCATGCAGGATGGTAAAAGCCACCTCTACCGCCGGAATCCCGGCTTTCTTCTGGATTCCTACGGGGATCCCCCGTCCGTCATCCACGACTGTTATGGAATTGTCAGGATGGACAACCACCTCTATGCTGTCGCAATATCCTGCCAGAGCCTCATCCACCGCATTGTCCACGATCTCGTAAACCAGATGATGAAGTCCTCTTGTGGAAGTACTGCCGATATACATACCAGGTCTTTTTCTTACTGCTTCAAGACCTTCTAATATCTGGATTTGATCTGCACCATATTCTTGACTCATATTTGCACGCTTCCTCCTGAATCGTTAATTTGCGTTATGGTTTGGCCATTGAGAAACATTTGTTTAATTTATGCTTGCTCACCAAGCACAAATTATGAATAACATAGCCAAACTATAACTAGTTTTCACTGCCTACTGTACCGCTTACCACCCGGAATATCTTATCAACGGGAAACCGGTTTCTTACAAACTCTTCCAGCCCCGTACAGGTGATCACGGTTTGTATATGATTGATTCCTGCAAGTAAATGATTTTGTCTGCTGTTATCCAGCTCCGATAATACATCATCAAGCAAAAGAATGGGATAATCATATACTGTTTTTTCTACCAATTCTATTTCTGCAAGCTTTAAGGATAATGCTGCTGTCCTCTGCTGTCCCTGGGAGCCGAACCGGCGAATGTCGATTCCGTTGATGACAAAGCTTAAATCATCCCGGTGGGGACCGGTAAGGGTTGTTTTCTGCTTCATATCCTGCTGCCTGCTTCGCCTTATGGCATCTTCAAACTCATCAGCCTCTACATTGGGCTCATAAAGGATACGTAAGTGTTCCTTTTCCCCGGAAAGCTTCCCGTGGATGGATCCAATGATTCCATCCAGTTGTTCTATAAATTCTTTCCGGTAACCTATCATTTCCTTCCCGTATTGGACAAGCTGCATATCCCATACGTCCAGGGTTTCTTCATAATCCGGCCGGAAAGCCATATCTTTCAACAGTTTATTGCGCTGCGTCACGATCCGGTTATACTGCACAAGGGAATGGACGTAAAGCCTGTTTAGTTGACATAATTCCAAATCAACGAACCGGCGCCTTTCGGCCGGTCCGTTTTTTATGAGATTTAAGTCTTCCGGAGAAAAAAATACAACGTTGACAATTCCAAACAATTCACTGGCCTTCTTTATGGGAACACCGTTTACTGCCACGCCTTTGGCCTTATTCTTCTTCAAATGCATGTCAATCCTGTATGGAATATCGTTCTTTCTGATGTTTAGCTTGATATGCGACTCATCCCTGTCAAACTGTATAATTTCCTTATCCTTGCTCCCTCTGTGGGATTTTGTCGTAGCACAGACATAGATTGCTTCTAAGACATTTGTTTTTCCCTGGGCATTGTCCCCATAAAGTATATTGGTTCCCTGACTAAAATCCATATGTAATTCATCATAGTTGCGGTAATTCTTAAGCTCTATCGACTCAATTATCATGGATGGTTTTATTTCCTCTTTCCTGCCCATGCTTTTTGGGCATTAAGGTATGCCCGTAGGGCGTTCCTCTTTCCTGCCCATGCTTTTTGGGCACAGCGCGCCCCGCTTTATCGGGTGTCAAGGGATTCCCCGCAGGGGGTTCCTCGATTTTAATGGCATCGCCTCCAAATGTGACTACATCTCCGGCTCTTAATTTCTTTCCTCTCTGGTACTCTACCTGACCGTTGACCTGCACAAGGCCATCCTCAATGACAAACTTGGCGTCAACCCCTGATCCCACCAAACCTGCAGCTTTTAAGGCTTGTCCCAGCTTGATATATTCATCCCTTAACTTGATCGTTTCCATAATTTCCTCTTTCCTGCCCATGCTTTTTGGGCACAGCGCGCCCCGCTTTATCGGGTGTTAAGGTATGCCCGTAGGGCGTTCCTCTATTTATTGGGAAAGTTTAAACTGATGCCGCATTAAAGTTGACAGGAAGGATTAAGTAAATATATTTTCCTTCTTCATCCCTGATAAAGCAAGGGGATTTGGGATTCAGCATGTAAAGAGTCACTTCTTCATCATCAATGATCCTTAAGGCATCGATCAAAAACTTTGGATTAAAGCCGATCATGATCTCGCTTCCTGTTTTATGGATGGGAACCTGGGCATTCATGGAACCAAAGCTGGAATTCATCTTGAGCTGCATCTCCTGATCTTCAATGTTCATGATCAGGGGCTTTTTATCGTTCTCCCTTACCAGGATGGTAGCCCGGTCAAGACAGTCCAAAAGCTGTCTTTTGTTGACTGATGTCTTTGTCTCATAATCGCTGGAAAGCATCTGGTCGATCCGGAAATATTCTCCTTCGATCAAACGGGAAACAACGATGGTATCGTCAAATTCAAACAAAATGTGGTTGGTGCTGAAGAAAATAAGCACTTCTTTTTCATTGTCTCCGCCCAGGATCTTGCTGACTTCGTTTAAAGTCTTGCCAGGAACAATGACTTTTATATCATGATACGTATCTTTTAATTCAATATTCCGGATGGAAATCCTGTGACCATCCAGGGAAACCACCTTTAACTGATTTCCTGTCACCTGAAAAAGCTCTCCGGTCATCATCTTATTGCTGTCATTGGGTGCAATGGAAAAAATGGTCTGGCGGATCACTTCTTTTAAAGAGAACTGGGATAAGCAGATATAATGATCCCGTTCAATATACGGAAGATAAGCAAATTCCTCTCCATCCCGTCCCTGAATATGGAATACGGAGTTTTCACAGGAAATGGTGGTGGTAAGCTTTTCATCGCTTTCAATGGTAAGCAGGGAATCTCCTGCAGAAGAGAGTTTTCTTACGATCTCGGAAAGCAGCTTTGCTTCCAGGGCAATCTTACCTCTTTCCAGGATGGTTCCTTCTACCTTTGTTTCAATTCCAAGTTCCATGTCATTGGCAGTCAGTTTGATCTCTGACCCGCTGGCATCGATAAAGATGCATTCCAGGATGGACATGGTGGTTTTGCTGGGAACAGCTTTCAGTACAATATTAATGCCGTTTAAGATCTCATCTTGTTTAAATGTCAGTTTCATAATTGTTGATAACTCCTTTGCTCTAGAAATTGCAATAAATAGATGGATGATATAGTTAAATTCCGTCGTATTAGTAGTAGGGGCTGTGGGTTTGTGTAAAAGCCCTGATAACCGTTATAAAGGCTGAAGTTTCCGTGTTCATAAGGGTGTGAATAACGTCCACACAAACGAAGGAAAACTTCCAGGTTATCCACAAGAAGATGAGAAGCAGTTTAAGGCCCTTAATTATCCACAGAATATTAACAGCTAATACACACCTTATTGTGGACTAATCTTCTTTTTCAGAATTTCAATGGTATTACTTAAAGATTCGCTTTTGCTCATGTTTGTGGTGATTTTTTCTATTCCATGAATGACGGTGGTGTGATCTCTTCCTCCCAGGTATTTTCCGATCATCTGCAAGGGAGTTCCAACCATTTCGCGGCAGAGATACATGACAATCTGACGTGGATAAACGATTTCCTTATTCCGTTTCTGAGAACAGATATCAAGAGGAGTAATGCCGTAATGATCTGCAACTACCTGTATGACAAGCTCTGGCGTAACTTCCCGTTTGTCGTTGGGAGAGATGATGTCCTTTAATGCTTCTTCTGCCAGTTCTACGGTGATCTCCTTATTGTCAAGGCGGGAGAGGGCAACGATTTTTGTCAAGGCGCCTTCCAGTTCCCGGATGTTGGATTTGATGTTGGTGGCTATGTACTTGATGACTTCATTGTCAATGTTATAGCCTTCCATTTCCTCTTTTTTCCGGAGGATGGCCATCCTGGTCTCATAATCAGGAGACTGTATGTCCACTGTTAAACCCCATTCGAACCGGGATCGGAGACGTTCCTCCAGCGTTTCGATTTCCTTTGGAGGTTTGTCCGAGGAAATGATGATCTGCTTTTTGGCTTCATATAATGCGTTGAAGGTGTGGAAGAATTCTTCCTGAGTACTTTCCTTACCAATGATGAACTGGATATCGTCGATCAGAAGAACGTCATTGGTACGGTACTTCTCACGGAATTCCGTAGGAGAGAAATTGTTTTTATTACGGATGGCATCAATCAGCTCATTGGTGAACTTTTCGCTGGTCACGTAGAGGACCTTTGCAGACGAATTGTTTTTTAATATGAAATGGCCGATGGAATGCATCAAGTGGGTTTTTCCAAGACCCACGCCTCCATATATAAACAGAGGGTTATAAATTTCACCGGGAGATTCCGCAACAGCCAGGGATGCGGCATGGGCCAGGTTGTTGTTGGCTCCTACCACAAAGGTATCAAAAATGTATTTCGGATTTAAATTCGCGGTTATGCTGGCCGTCTGGCTGACCGAATTCGCGGCATTGTTAATAAGAGTATTGCTTGCAGAAGCCTGAGCAGCCTCTTTTTGAATCTGATTTTCCACAACGAAATCAACGCTGCATTCAAAGCCAGTTACTTCTTCTATGGTAATTTTGAGAAGAAACCCGTATTTTTTGCGGATGTATCCTAAGAATTCCACATCCGGCACCATGACAATGACTTTTTCGCCATTCACGGAATGAACCTTCAGGGGAAGAAGCCAAGTTTTAAAAGACACGTCCGTAATTTCGTGCTCTTCTTTTAAATTCAATAAGATTTCATCCCATTTTTCCTTTAACTTTTCTAACATCGTAAGTCTCCTACATTTATAAAAATGCAAATATGCGCATTTACCCAATCTACAGTTCATTCTATACTATTTTGAAATAATTATCAATGATAATAGTAAAAAATTGTGGATAAGTGTGTGTAGAGGATGTGTATTGCATGTGAGTCATTGTTGATAATCATCCAGGAAGGGAGTTGTCCACAAAAAGTGGGGATTTTAAAAGTTTTGTTATTCACATTCCGGGAAATATGAATTTATATGGACTTTCAGGACAGGCTTGTGAATAAAAAGGCAATTATCAAGATAATATCCATAGAGTTATCCCCAAGTTATCCCCATAATGTTGATAAGTTTATGTAAATTAACAAAATGGGCGTGAATTTCCTGACATGGATTGACGGATAAAAGCTTTCTATAATATAATGCACATGTAACCAGATGCATTGTATCTTATAAAAGAACAGTAGCACAGGAGGTAAAACATGAATATTGAAAGCAAAACCCGTAGCCTGGCATTGGCAGCCGTATTTATTGCCATTATGGTAATCATGGCGTTTACGCCCTTTGGGTATATTCCCCTGGGATTTATGAACGCCACCATCATCCATATTCCAGTCATAATTGGAGCCATTATTCTTGGCCCAAAATATGGCGGATTTTTGGGAATGGTGTTTGGATTTACCAGTTTGTGGAAGAATACCAATATGCCCAATCCCACGTCCTTTGTTTTTTCACCCTTTATCAAAGTGGGAGAGTATGGAGGGAATTTAGGCAGTCTGGTCATCTGCATGGTGCCCAGGATCCTGATTGGGATCGTTGCCTATTATGTATTCCGGGCGGTTTTAAAAGCTTTAGGCGGGAAAAAAGGAAAGAGAACCATTGCCCTGGCAGCGGCAGGAGTGGCCGGATCATTAACCAATACCCTTTTGGTAATGAATCTGATTTACTTATTTTTTGGAAAAGAATACGGTCTGGCGGCAAGGGGAGTGACGAAAGGTGTTTATTCTATAATAATAGGAATTATATGCATCAACGGCATTCCGGAGGCCATTGTGGCGGGAATTCTTACGGTGGCGGTGACACAGGCCTTATTGAAAGTCATGAAAGGATAATGATGAAAGCAAACATCTTTTAATATTGAATTTGTGAACAGCGCGCCCTGCTTCACCGGGCGTCAACTGGGTATGCAGGCGTATTCCTTTGATTCATTAGCAGACAAAAAATATTTTTCCCTTGACTAACCACCTTTTGTTCTATATAATTGAAACGATGTTTAATTAAAATAGTCTCAATATGTTTCATCATATTGCCTATGATAAGCTATTGTAACAAGAGGAGGTGTCCGTAGATTATGAAGATGACGTTTCAGCCAAAGAAGAGACAGAGATCCAAAGTTCATGGTTTCAGAGCCAGAATGAGCACTCCAGGCGGAAGAAAAATTTTAGCCGCAAGAAGAGCAAAAGGAAGAGCAAAATTATCAGCTTAATGGACCAGGCCGCAAGTAATTGTGGCCTTTTCTTTTCTCAAATTCCAGGAAAAGAAGAAAATACCTTTCAGGTATACTTTTTTGTCCAGAAGACGTGGACAGGAGATAGGAAAAAGTTTCATGAAACATTTTAATTCGATTAAGAAAAGCAGGGATTTTAAGGAAGTTTACCAAAGTGGAAAGTCCCTTGCCAACAAACTTCTTGTGATGTATATCAGAAAAACGGACAGGCCGGAAACCAGAATCGGCATATCCGTCAGCAGGAAGGTAGGGAACAGCGTTGTAAGGCATCACATAACCAGATTAATCAGAGAAAGCTTCAGGCTTCATGAGGACATGGTAGAGACAGGATTAGACATCGTAGTCGTTGTAAGAGCAGCGGCAAAGGAAGAAGATTACAAAACAATCGAAAGTGCATATCTGCACTTGTGCGGACTTCATAACATTTTAAAAAAAGAATCGAAGTGATCTTATGGTAAAAAAAATCATGATTTGGTTGATCAGAGGATATCAGAAGTATCTTTCCCCTCTGAAAATAAGAACTCACTGCATTTACACGCCTACGTGCTCTCAATACGCCATTGAGGCACTTACAAAGTATGGTGTGTTGAAAGGTACATTTTTGGCTTGTAAAAGGATACTTCGGTGTAATCCTTTTGCAAAAGGCGGTTATGATCCAGTTCCGTAACAGATGAGGAGGTAGTTCATTGGAATTCTTAGTACTGACTAAGGTAGGAGGCATCTTGGGGCCGTTTGCAACCGTTCTGGGGGTTATTATGGATTGGCTGTTTAAGCTGACCAGCACGTTTGGCATTCAGAATATTGGTTTGTGTATTATTTTATTTACTCTTGTAACAAAGCTTCTTATGTTTCCGCTGACGTTAAAGCAGCAGAAATCATCAAAACTTATGAGCGTTATGCAGCCGGAAATTTCGGCAATTCAGGCAAAGTATAAAGGAAAAACTGACCAGGAATCCATGAGAAAGCAGAATGTGGAGGTTCAGGCAGTTTATGAGAAATACGGAACTTCCATGACAGGAGGCTGTGTGCAGCTTGTCATCCAGATGCCAATTCTTTTTGCCCTGTATCAGGTTATTTATCATATTCCGGCCTATGTACAGAGTGTTAAGCTGGTATTTGAAAATGTGGTGACTGCCATAAATTCTCTTGGGGTGGACCATGTGGGACTGCTGACACAGTTTGCCACAGATAATAAAATTAATGTATCAAGAATCGGAAGTCTTACAAGCAGCAATGGGGTGGTGGATTTCCTTTATCAGTTAAATCCCAGCCAGTGGGGTTCTTTGCAGGAACTATTCCCTACTATTAAGGATACCATTGCTGTTAATGCAGCCCAGATCTCCCATATGAATTCTTTTCTGGGGATCAATCTGGCCTCTACGCCATCCAGCGTTATATTTCCGTCAGGAGGAGGCTTCCATTTCAGCCTTGCCATTCTCATCCCAATTCTGGCCGGTCTCAGCCAGTGGTTCAGTACCAAGCTGATGACAGTAAACCAGCCTCAGAATACAAATGATGATAGCAATGCCATGGCTCAGTCCATGAAGAGCATGAATACGGTCATGCCTCTGATGTCTGTATTTTTCTGTTTTACTTTTGCATCAGGTATCGGTATTTACTGGATCGCTTCCAGCGTGTTCCAGATCATCCAGCAGGTTGCGGTTAACCGCTATTTAAACCAGATTGATATGGATGAGATGATTAAAAAGAATGTGGAAAAGGCCAATAAAAAGCGTGCCAGGAAAGGGCTTCCTCCTCAGCGTGTTTCTCAGAATGCCACAGCGAATTTGAAGAATCTTCAGACTTCCAATGAAAAGGTGGAGGCTGAGATAAATGCCAAGGCTGAAAAGACAAAGGAGCAGGTTAAGGCTTCCAATGATTATTATAACAGCGGAGCATCAAATCCTGGCAGCATTGCATCAAAGGCGAGGATGGTTAATAAGTACAACGAAAAGCACAATAATAAATAGGAGGGGTGACCTATGGATATGATTACAGTTTCAGCAAAAACCGTTAATGACGCGATTACAAAGGCATTAATCGAATTAGGGACAACCAGTGATAAGCTGGAGTATGAAATTGTTGATAAGGGCAGTAATGGTATTCTGGGATTTATCGGTTCAAAACCGGCTGTCATCCGTGCAAAGAAGAAAGAAACCATAGAAGATAAGGCTGTGACCTTTCTTTCCGATGTGTTCGGCGCTATGGCTTTAGGGGTCCGATTGGAGACTTCTTATAGTGAAAAGGAAAAAGAACTTTCCATTAACATGTCAGGGGATGACATGGGAATTTTAATAGGCAAGAGAGGACAGACCCTGGATTCCCTGCAGTACCTGGTCAGCCTTGTTATAAATAAGGAAAACGAAGATTATATCAGGATAAAGCTTGATACGGAAAATTACAGGGAGCGGAGAAAGGAAACTCTGGAAACCCTGGCAAAAAACATTGCTTACAAGGTGAAGAGGACAAGACATTCCGTTTCTCTGGAACCAATGAATCCTTATGAAAGAAGGATCATTCATTCCGCACTTCAGAATGACAAGTTTGTTGTTACAAGAAGTGAGGGAGAGGAACCATTCAGGCATGTTGTCATTTCCTTAAAGAAGGATTATTCCAAAAAAGATCGGAATCAGGATAAAGATAAATAGACAAATTACAATGAGGGGTTGGGGCTGTCGGAAGGCACCCTCACCCCTCTTCTTTCGAAAGCGGCGATTTAGGTTGAAATAAAAACGTCTTTTAACCTTGAATTTGTGAACAGCGCGCCCCGCTTCACCGGGCGTCAACTGGATATGTTTGCATATCCCCTTGATTCATTAGGAGACAAAATATGAAAATGAATACAATAGCGGCTATTGCCACTGCCATGTCCAGTTCCGGTATCGGAATCGTCAGGATCAGCGGCGAAGAGTCATTTCAAATTATAGATAGGATTTTTAAGGCAAAGGGAAAAGGAGAGAAAAAGCTTTCCATGGAGCCGTCTCATACCGTTCATTACGGCTATATTTGTGATGGGGATGAGGTCATTGATGAGGTTCTGGTTCTGGTCATGAGGGGGCCTCGAAGCTATACGGCAGAAGACACGGTTGAGATCGATTGCCACGGAGGAATTCTTGTGACCAAAAGGATTCTGGAGACGGTGTTAAAATACGGGGCCAGACCTGCGGAGCCTGGAGAATTTACCAAAAGGGCATTTTTAAACGGCAGGATGGATCTTTCCCAGGCAGAGGCTGTCATTGATGTCATCCATGCCAAAAACAATTATGCCTTAAAATCCTCTGTGAGCCAGTTGGAGGGAGCTGTTTCCAGGAAAATAAGTGATATGAGGGATAAAATTATTTACCATATTGCTTTTATTGAATCCGCCCTTGATGATCCGGAGCACATTTCCCTGGATGGGTACCAGGAGCTTCTTTTACAGACATTGAAGCCTTTAAAAGAGGAGCTGAACCTTCTTATTAAATCCTCTGATAATGGAAGAGTTCTTTCGGAAGGAATTGAAACCGTTATTTTAGGAAAGCCCAATGCAGGAAAATCTTCTCTTTTAAATGTTCTTGTGGGAGAGGAACGGGCGATTGTAACAGATATTGCAGGAACCACCAGAGATACCTTAAAGGAGCAGATCAGGCTGGAGGACTTAAGCCTTAATATCATTGATACGGCAGGGATCCGGGATACGGAAGATGTGGTTGAAAAGATCGGTGTTGAGAAAGCAAGAAACGCAGCTCAGGAAGCGGATCTCATCATCTATGTGGTGGATGGTTCCTGTTCTCTTGATGAAAATGATGAGGAGATTTTAAGGTTCATTGAAAACAGGAAGGCAGTGGTTCTTTTAAATAAGACGGATCTTACTCCTGTGGTGACTGAGGATATGGTAAAAATGAGGACAGGACATAAAGTGATTCCCATTTCCGCAAAGGAACGGCTGGGTATCGGAAACTTAGAGGATGAGATTAAGGCCATGTTTTATCATGGTGAGATTGATTTTAATGATCAGGTTTATATCACCAATGTAAGACATAAAAATGCTCTTCTGGAGACCCTTAAAAGCCTTTCTATGGTGGAACAAAGTGTGAGAGAGGGAATGCCTGAGGATTTTTATTCCATTGATTTAATGGATGCCTATGAGCAGTTAGGAACCATCCTGGGAGAATCGGTGGGGGATGATCTGGTTAATGAAATATTCAGTAAGTTCTGTATGGGTAAGTAAATAGATGAGATTGGAATTCTTTTTAAGAGCAGATTATTATGCTGGGAAGAGATAGGAAAAAAGGATAGATAATTATCTTTAAGGTATCTTTTCATGTTCATAAAAAGGTGAGAAATGAATAGGAAGCATCTTTTAATCATATTAAAATGGAAAAAGTACTGACAATAAATGTTCTGTATCAGGAGAACATGGGTGATAAACAGGAGAGGAGAACGAAATGCAGCATTTAGAAGAATCTTATGATGTTGTCATAGTGGGTGCAGGCCATGCCGGTTGTGAGGCTGCCCTGGCCTGTGCAAGGCTGGGGCTTGAAACCATTATGTTTACAGTCAGCGTGGACAGCATTGCGCTGATGCCATGTAACCCTAATATCGGCGGAAGCTCCAAGGGCCATCTGGTAAGGGAGTTGGATGCTTTAGGAGGGGAAATGGGGAAAAATATAGATAAAACCTTTATCCAGTCCAAAATGTTAAACCAATCCAAGGGACCGGCGGTTCATTCCTTAAGGGCCCAGGCGGATAAGCAGGAGTATTCCAGAGCTATGAGAATGACCCTGGAAGATACGGAGCATCTGACCATAAGGCAGGCAGAGGTTTCCGAAATCATGGCAGAGGATGGAACCCTTACAGGAGTCAAGACATTTTCCGGGGCTGTTTACCGCTGTAAGGCAGCCGTATTGGCTACGGGAACTTATTTAAGGGCAAGGTGTATCTATGGCGATGTAAGCGAGTATACAGGGCCTAACGGCCTTAAGGCGGCCAATCATCTGACGGATTCCCTAAAGGAACATGGAATCGAAATGCTGCGTTTTAAGACGGGTACACCTGCCAGGGTGGACAAGAGGAGCATTGATTTTTCCAGGATGGAAGAGCAGTTCGGTGATGAAAAGGTGGTTCCCTTTTCCTTTTCCACAGACAGGGAGGCTCTTGAAAAGGAGCAGATTTCCTGCTGGCTTACTTATACCAATGAAAAGACCCATGACATCATTCGGGAAAATATAGACCGTTCTCCCTTATATTCCGGAGCTATTGAAGGCACCGGGCCAAGATACTGTCCATCCATTGAGGACAAGGTGGTGAAATTTCCGGACAAGGACCGTCATCAGGTCTTTGTGGAGCCGGAAGGTCTTTATACCAATGAAATGTATTTAGGCGGCATGTCCAGCTCTTTGCCTGAGGATGTGCAGTATGCCATGTACCGGACAGTTGCCGGGCTGGAAAAGGTAAAAATCGTCAGAAATGCTTATGCCATTGAATATGACTGCATCAATTCCAGACAGCTTAAGTCAACTCTGGAAACCATGTCCATCAGCGGATTATTCTGCGGCGGCCAGTTTAATGGAAGCTCCGGATATGAGGAGGCGGCTGTTCAGGGCTTTATGGCCGGTGTAAATGCTGCCATGAAAATCCTGGGAAGAGATCAGGTGGTACTGGACCGTTCCCAGGCTTATATCGGCGTTCTCATTGATGATCTTGTCACAAAGGAGAACCATGAACCATACCGTATGATGACCTCAAGGGCGGAATACAGGCTTTTGCTGCGTCAGGACAATGCGGATATCCGTTTGATGAAAATCGGTCATGAAATTGGACTCATAAGCCAGGAGCAGTATGAATCGCTGCTTGAAAAGGAACGGATGATAGAGGAAGAAATCAGGCGTTTGGAAAATACCAATATGGGAGCATCCAGAGAGGTTCAGGAGTTTTTAGAGGAACATGGAAGCACTCCTTTAAAGACCGGAACCACCTTGGCGGAATTAGTGAGAAGACCGGAATTAGATTATATTATGTTAACTAAAATAGATAAAAACAGGCTATCACTCCCAGAGGATGTCATAGAACAGGTTAATATTAACATTAAATACGATGGATACATCCGCAGGCAGAAACAGCAGGTAACCCAGTACAAAAAGCTGGAAAATAAAAAGCTGGATGTTGAATTTGATTATTCCACGGTAAAGAGTCTTAGAAAAGAGGCCATCCAGAAGCTGAATCTGTACAAGCCCATGTCCATTGGACAGGCATCCAGAATATCCGGCGTATCACCGGCAGATATATCTGTTTTGCTTGTTTTTTTGGAGCAGCTTCGTTACCAGAAGAGTCTGGAAAAGAAAGAATGAGGAATTTTATATGACAGGAGCATTTGAAGAAAGTCTCCGGAAAGAATTGAATTTATTGTCTATAGAATTAGAAGATAACCAATTAAAACAATTTTACGATTATTTTCAATTATTAGTGGAATGGAATAAATTCGTAAATTTAACTGCAATTACTGAAATGGATGAAGTAATCACAAAGCATTTTGTTGACAGTCTTTCCCTGGTAAAGGCAGTAGAGGAGATTGGTACAAAGAAGTACAGGATTATTGATGTGGGAACAGGAGCAGGATTTCCAGGAATACCTTTAAAAATTGTATTTCCAGATTTAAAGATCACATTAATGGATTCCTTAAACAAAAGGATAAATTTTTTAAATGAAGTAATCAATGGTTTAGGGCTTGAGGGGATAGAAGCCATCCATGGGAGAGCAGAAGATTTAGGTAGAGATCCTCTTCACCGGGAACAGTATGATTTTTGTGTTTCCAGAGCAGTGGCTAACCTTAGTACTTTATCTGAGTACTGCATGCCTTTTGTAAAAACAGGAGGTTATTTTATTCCATATAAATCCGGTAAGATAGAGGAAGAATTAGGAGCAGCAAAACACGCGGTCTTTTTATTAGGAGGAAATGTGAAAGAGGTGAAAACCTTTTTGCTGCCGGGAACGGATGCGGAAAGATCCTTGGTTAAGATTGTCAAGACCAATGGCACTTCCAAAAAGTATCCCAGGAAAGCTGGTTTGCCGTCAAAAGAACCCTTAAAATAAAATGTTTCACGTGGAACATCCGTGAGCTGTTGGCTCAATCATAATACGGTGGATGTTTCACGTGAAACATTATTTTTGTCAATTTATTATCTTTTACATTGGTTAAACAAAGAACATTTGAATAACACGGTGCAGTTCAGAAGGATTTTCCAATTGAGGAAGGTATTTGGAGTTACTGATCAGGGAACTTTCAATTGCCGGATTGTATATCTGATATTCTCGAATCATTTCGCTGATGTTTTCTATCTCACATCCCCCTATGATATAAATGCTGTTATTGATTTTCTTTAAAGCATTTATAATGTTGCACTTGGTGTAATTGCATTTTACGCTGGCATATAAAGATTTGGGAGAATCTCCCAAATTAGCCGATTCGTAGTAGGCATCCACCAGAGAAGTTTTTACGGAATATGGATTATAGTAATAGTTGGTAGCAAATTCTTCCATGATTGCCTGTTTGCTGGTAGCAATATGATAGAGCAGTGTTCCCAATATAGGTAAGTCTAAAATAAACTTATAAACTTTTCCATGTTTATTAGGGATCTGGCTGCATGCCAGTAAGGTGTCGGGATTGATCAGCATGATCTGATCAAATAATTCCGGTGACTGATTGCAGGCCATAACAACAAGGGCCGACGAAGAGCCGGATGCAATGACATTGGTACGGTGTCCGATTTCTGATTTAATAAAGTCAGCGATCATCTGGACATAGAGATAGTTGGTGTAGGTCAGATCCGGTTTCTCAGACCGACCGCATCCCAAAAGATCCACAGTGTATACGGTATACTGTTCCTTTAAATGGCTTATCATTTGGTTCCATTCATATCCACTGGAACAAGTGGTCAAATCATGAATGAGTAAAAGCGGTTTTCCGGTTCCAGTTTTTGTATAGTGAATATTGCCGAAACGCCATTTATAACACAGGGATTTGGAATCCGATAATATGTTTTTGGAGGTGGCGGAATATTTAATGCATTTATTAATGACAGCAGTGGCGGCGGCTGTACTGGCTGATAAAATAAGCAAGGTCAATAATTTGTTCTTTGTTTTCATACTTTACCTCCTGAAATAGGTTGATCTTTTCTTATTATAATATATTAAATATAGACTTACAACGCCTAACATATTAATTTATTCTTAAAACTTGGCCTTTATATATAAGGAAAGCAAAGAGTTAATTAGAAGAATGTTTCACGTGAAACATTTTTTGTAATTAATAGATTTTTTTTACAGGAAACCATAGGAAAAAAAAATAAAGTATGCTATACTCTACTTTGAACTGCAATTTCCGGATGTGGTAACAGGAAAAGGTTGAAAGGAATGTCTTTCAACCTTGAATTTATGGATCAACTGAATATGCTTGCATATCCCTTTGATTCATTAGGAGGCAAAATTAAAAATGGGAAGAATCATTGCGATAGCAAACCAGAAAGGCGGAGTCGGTAAAACGACTACTGCGATCAATTTATCTGCCTGTCTTGCGGAATCAAGGCAGCGGGTATTGGCTGTGGATTTTGATCCACAGGGAAATGAAACCAGCGGACTGGGAATTGAAAAAGGTTCCATTGAACGAACCGTATATGATCTGCTGGTAGGAGAGTGTGAAATTGAAGAATGTTTGATCACCAATGTTCAGGAAAATCTGGATTTGCTTCCTTCTGACGTGGATTTAGCGGGAGCAGAGATTGAATTATTGGAAATTGAAAACAAGGAAACACTCCTCAAAACATATCTTGAAAAAATCAAGAAACACTATGATTTTATTATCATAGATTGTCCTCCGTCATTGAATCTATTGACAATTAATGCCTTAACAGCCGCAAACACCGTATTAGTGCCAATTCAATGTGAATATTATGCGTTAGAGGGATTAAGCCAGGTATTGAAGACTGTGAATCTGGTGAAAAAGAAGTTAAATCCGGCCCTGGAGATGGAAGGTGTGGTTTTTACTATGTATGATGCCAGGACAAACCTTTCCCTGGAGGTCGTAGAAAGTGTTAAAAACAATTTAAATCAGAATATTTATAAAACTATTATACCCAGAAATGTCAGACTGGCAGAGGCTCCCAGCCATGGAATGCCGATTAATTTATATGATTCCAGATCAGCAGGAGCGGAAAGCTACCGGTTACTGGCGGCAGAAGTAATAAGCAGAGGAGAAGATATATAATTATGGCAAAGAGAACGGGTTTAGGAAAAGGTCTTGGAGCAATTTTTGGAGATGAAGTAATGGAATCTGCGGCAGAGGAACAGGAAATGAAAAAACATCCAAAGCCGGAACAATCCATGGGAAAAATAGAAACAGGAGAAGAGGAGCAGGACCGAGGAAAAGGGATGTTTCTCAAATTATCTTCCATTGAACCGAACCATCATCAGCCGAGAATGGACTTTCGGGAGGAGTCCCTCATGGAATTGGCGGAATCCATGAAAGAATATGGTGTTTTACAGCCCCTTTTGGTACAGAAAAAAGGGGATTTTTATGAAATTATTGCCGGTGAACGAAGATGGAGAGCCGCAAAACTGGCGGGCTTGAAAGAAGTACCTGTGGTGATCCGGGAATATACGAAGCAGCAGTCAATGGAGATTGCATTGATTGAAAACGTGCAGAGAGAGGATTTAAATCCCATTGAAGAAGCCAAGGCGTATCAAAGGTTGATGCAGGAATTCGGATTAAAGCAGGAAGAAATCGCAGCAAGGGTGGCAAAAAACAGGGTGACCATCACCAACAGCATGCGTTTATTAAAGTTGGAAAAAAGAGTCCAGGATATGCTGATTGAAAACCAGATCACAGGAGGACATGCCAGGGCGCTTCTGGCTATTGATGACCCGGAATTACAGTTTCAGATGGCTGGAAGAATCGTTGCTGAAAGCCTTAGCGTCCGTGAGGTTGAAAAGCTTGTTAAATCCATGTCAAAGAAAAGGGAACCAAAGGAAATAAAGGAAGAGGATGAGAGCATTTTTTTGATCTTCCGGGAATTGGAAGACCGGATGAAAACTGCCATGGGGACAAAGGTAAGCATTAACCGGAAAGACAGAAATAAAGGAAGAGTAGAAATTGAGTACTATTCCGAGGCAGAATTGGAAAGAATAGTAGAATTGATAGAATCCATAAGATAACATCATGGAAGCGAGGACGAAAGAATGGACAACAGTATATTGAATCAGTTATCGGTTGATCCTGCTTTTTTAATTATTGGATTAGCCGCACTAACCATAATATTACTGATCGTCGTAATCATATGTCTGGTTCAGATGAGAAAGCTGTACCGCAGATACGACTATTTTATGAGGGGAAAAGATGCGGAAACCCTGGAAGAGATTATTATGGAGCAAATGGAGGATATTGCGGAATTAAAAGCGGAAGACCGGGCCAATAAGGACTCCCTTCGCAATACCAACAAAAATTACAGAAGCGCTTTCCAGAAATTCGGACTTATAAAATATAATGCGTTTAAAGGGATGGGCGGAAACTTAAGTTTTGCAATGGCAATCCTTGATTATACAAATTCCGGTTTTGTTTTAAATTCTGTGCACAGCCGGGAAGGATGCTATGTTTACATTAAGGAAGTGGAAAGAGGAGAAACAGATGTTTTGCTGGGAAGCGAGGAAAGGGATGCTTTGGAGCAGGCATTGGGATATCATTCATAAAAAACCAGGTGCAGCTTTTGCTGTACCTGGTTTTTTAGATTTATAGAAACATCATGTTTCTATGTTTTAATCTGTGAAAAGCAGATAAAATCTTTTGAATTTAGTTTACAATAATTCTACAAAGGCTTTTTGCCTTCTGGGTATGGAATCTGCTTCATTTCCATATGGCATTCCTCTGTAAGGGCCGCTCCGATGGCAGTACCGTATTCCGCCTGATCCGGTATGATGAAATGGACGTGAAACATGGTTTCAAGAGACTGAAAAATTTCTTTGCACTGGGGAAATTTCGCAAGGTTTCCTGTCATGACAAAGTTGGTGATATTGCTGTTCAGGGAAGATAAGATAGCGGATTTTCCAATGACCTGAAGCACCATATTGATGATTCCCACGGCAATGTCTTCATCAGACACAAGACTGCGCACTTTACCGAAGTTAGAGGCTGTGGCGGAAAGAGGAAGGCCGGGAAGGGGAGTTTTTGAGATATCCTGTATCTGTAAATCAATGTTTCTTAAGTTCCCCCGGCTTGCCAGCTCCATGATCTGAGAGATATCCTGGGTCTTTAGCAGAAGGCTTGAAAGGCCCAGGATGGTCCCTCCGCCGATGCCTATTCCTCCGGTGTGAAGAATTTCATCTCCGTGTACCTGAACCAGAGAGGTTCCTGTTCCCATGCTCACAACGATCAGGTCATTCAGTCCCGTAAAGTATTGTCCTCCAAGACCATTGCAGATAAATTCGTCTACCTTATAAGTGGGGATTCCATATAAAGGCTGTTCTACGTAAGCACTGCCAACCCCAGTGATCATGATCTTTTCAATTTCATTCAACTGCATGCCGTTTTCATAAATGAATTTTCCAAGAGCCCCAAAGAGAGAGGCAATGGGGTTATCTGCTTTAACAAAAGTAGGAATTTTTAATTTATTATCCTGAAATCCTACAATTTTCGTGGTACTGCCTCCAAGATCAATTCCAATGGTAATTTTCATTATTCTCAAATCCCCTTATCCTTATATATAAAAACAATCTCATCTTGCCCTTAAAAGCGGCATTTGAGGTAACATAATCATATTTCAGCGTCAGATGATCTTATGATTCTAAGGCTTACTATATCATATATGATTAGTATTGCCAAGTTTTTAAATCCGTTCAAAGGCTCTGTGCAGGCCGTAAAATATAAAAATTTGTCAAAAATACGTTTTTTCTTTAAGAATAAAGCTTAAAGGAGATGCTCAGAATATATTTTATATGAAAAAAGCAGGAGCATGAGAAGAATTTTTGTATCGATTTTAAAAATATGAGATTTGAATAAAAAATAACCGGAACCTTGTATATTTTTGTGAGATATAATATTGACAAAAAAATAACGATATCATATAATGAAATCACAACAGATCGTTAAAAATATATCGATATAAAAATATCTATTTAAACCATTTAACTTTTTTAAAATTGGAGGAAATTCATGATGGCAAAGAAAGAAGAACAGGTAAAGGTTCCCCAGATCATTGATAGCGTAGAAGCCCTGATCGCCAAAATGGAAGCTATGAGAGAGGCTCAGAGAATATTTGCTACCTTCACCCAGGAACAGGTAGATAAGATCTTTTATGAAGCAGCAAGTGCTGCAAATAAGTTGAGAATTCCTCTGGCAAAAATGGCTGTACAGGAAACCGGCATGGGCGTTGTGGAAGATAAGGTTATTAAGAACAACTATGCTGCAGAATATATTTATAATACATTTAAGGACACCAGGACTTGCGGTGTGATTGAGGAAGATAAGGCATATGGCATTAAGAAGATTGCAGAGCCTATCGGTCTGGTTGCGGCGGTTATCCCTACCACAAACCCGACTTCAACGGCTATTTTCAAAACACTTATCAGCTTAAAGACAAGAAATGCCATTATGATTTCCCCACATCCCCGTGCAAAGAATTCTACCATTGCGGCTGCGAAGGTGGTTCTGGATGCTGCTGTCAAGGCAGGCGCACCGGAAGGGATCATCGGCTGGATCGACGTTCCTTCCCTGGAGCTGACCAATGAGGTCATGAGAAGTGCGGATATTATTCTGGCAACCGGCGGCCCAGGAATGGTGAAGGCAGCTTATTCTTCAGGAAAGCCGGCCCTTGGCGTTGGTGCGGGAAATACTCCTGTCATCATTGATGATACGGCAGATATTAAGATGGCAGTCAGCTCTATCATTCATTCCAAGACCTTTGACAATGGTATGATCTGCGCTTCCGAACAGTCTGTAACTGTTCTTGAAACTATTTATGATGCAGTTAAAAAAGAATTTGCAGCCAGAGGATGTTATTTCTTAAAGGGCGATGAATTAGATAAGGTTCGTAAAACCATTATCATCAACGGCGCGTTAAACGCCAAGATCGTAGGACAGAAGGCTTCAACTATAGCAAAGCTTGCAGGAATTCAAGTTCCGGAAGATGCAAAGATCCTGATCGGTGAGGTGGAGAACGTTCATATTGAAGAAGAATTTGCACATGAAAAGCTGTCTCCGGTTCTGGCTATGTATAAGGCCAAAACCTTTGATGAGGCCATTGAGAAGGCAGAACAGTTGGTTGCTGACGGTGGTTACGGACATACCTCTTCTCTCTATGTAAATGTAAATGAAAAGGAAAAGATGGAAAAGCACGCAGCGGCTATGAAGACCTGCCGTATTCTGGTAAATACCCCATCTTCCCACGGCGGCATCGGTGATATTTACAACTTTAAGCTTCAGCCATCCCTGACCTTAGGCTGCGGTTCCTGGGGCGGAAACTCTGTTTCTGAAAACGTGGGAGTAAAGCATTTACTGAATATTAAGACCGTTGCTGAGAGGAGAGAGAACATGCTGTGGTTCAGAAATCCGGATAAGGTTTACTTTAAAAAAGGCTGTATGCCCGTGGCACTTAGCGAATTAAAGGATGTTTATAATAAAAAGAGAGCATTCGTAGTAACAGACTCCTTCCTTTACATGAACGGTTATACAAAACCGATTACAGATAAATTAGATGAAATGGGCATCGTTTATACGGTATTTTCCGATGTTCAGCCAGACCCCACCCTGGCCAATGCCCAGGCAGGTGCGGCAGCTATGAAGGCATTCCAGCCGGATACCATTATTGCCTTAGGCGGGGGTTCTGCCATGGACGCAGCCAAGATCATGTGGGTTATGTATGAGCATCCTGAAGTGGATTTTAAGGATATGGCCATGCGCTTTATGGATATCCGTAAGAGAGTCTACACATTCCCTAAAATGGGTGAAAAGGCTTACTTTGTGGCCATCCCCACATCTTCCGGTACCGGTTCAGAGGTAACCTCATTTGCGGTTATTACTGACCAGGAAACAGGCGTAAAATATCCTCTTGCAGACTATGAATTAATGCCGGATATGGCTATTGTCGATGCAGACAATATGATGAGCCAGCCAAGGGGCCTTACAAGCGCTTCCGGTATCGACGTTATGACTCATGCGTTGGAGGCTTATGCTTCTGTGATGGCTTCCGATTATACCGATGGTCTTGCACTTAAGGCCATGAAAAATGTATTTGAGTACCTGCCTACGGCATACAATGACGGAACTAACGTAAAGGCAAGATGTAAGATGGCAGATGCTTCCTGCATGGCTGGTATGGCATTTAACAACGCATTTTTAGGGGTATGCCATTCCATGGCTCATAAATTAGGCGCTTATCATCACCTTCCCCACGGTGTGGCAAATGCCCTGCTGATCACCTTGGTCATGGACTTCAATGCTTGTGAAGTACCGACTAAAATGGGAACCTTCCCACAGTATGAGTATCCTCATACCCTTGCAAGATATGCAGAGTGCGCACGTTTCTGCGGCCTGGAAGGTAAGGATGATGGGGAACTGCTTAAGAAATTCATCGTTAAGATCGAGGAATTAAAGAAGGCAGTGGGCATCAAGACGACTATTAAGGAATATGGCATTGATGAGAAGTGCTTCCTGGATACTCTGGATGAAATGGTTGAAAATGCATTTGATGACCAGTGTACAGGTGCTAATCCAAGATATCCTCTTATGAGCGAGATCAAGGAAATGTATTTAAAGGCTTACTATGGTAAATAAGTTTAAATAGGTGGCAAAAGGCCGTACCCGAATTGCGGGGCGGCCTTTTGTTGTATTCAGGATTATATCTTGACAAACCTTATGGTACCATGTAAAATCACATGAAAGCATGTACTTGCATGGAGGTGATAAAAATGGATAATACAAGTCAAAAGATTATAGATGCTACTATGAGTCTGATCAGGGATAAAGGATTTGTAGCTACTACCACAAAGGACATTGCAAAATTGGCCGGTGTGAATGAATGCACTCTTTTCAGAAAATTCAAGAGTAAAAAGGATATTGCATTAAAGGGTTTGGAACAAGAGAAATGGAGGGGGAATGTTTCTCCAGAGATTTTTCAAGATGTTGTCTGGGAATTGCAGCCGGATTTAGAAATGTTTATGAATGCTTATATGGAAAAAATCACGCCGGATTTTGTGAAGCTATCCATTGGATTGCGTGCGCCTCAGATTTATGAAGAGGTGGCTCCGGGAATTATGAAGATTCCCCAGGCGTTTGTTTCTTCATTGACCGAATATTTTAGAAATATGGAGAAAAAGGGGAAGCTTCCTCATTTGGATTTTGAATGCTTAGCGGTGACCATATTTTCCGCTACATTTGGATATACATTTCTGAATGCTTCTTTTGAAGATAAATTATCAAAAATAGATAAAAATAATTTTATTAAAAAGAGTGTGGAAATGTTTATCAATGGAATCTCTCAATTATAGAAAAATTGGCAAAGTTTATTTTAAGCTGAGCCTGAAAATAAAAATTATGCGTTCATACGCATACAGAGGAGGTCTATTTTATGCTGATATCTGGTGCTGAATTATTTGTAAAGGCTTTAAAGTCAGAGCAGGTTGATACCCTGTTCGCCTATCCGGGTGGGCAGGCAATAGATTTATTTGATGCCCTGTATGGGATCGATGGTATTGACGTAATTCTGCCGCGCCATGAACAGGGATTGGTCCATGCAGCAGACGGATATGCCCGCTCTACAGGAAAAGCAGGGGTCTGTCTTGTAACAAGTGGGCCGGGCGCCACGAACCTTGTTACGGGAATTGCTACGGCAAATTATGACAGTGTTCCTTTGGTATGCTTTACAGGACAAGTGCCGACAAATCTGATAGGGAATGATGCATTTCAAGAAGTTGATATTGTTGGCATTACCAGAAGCATTTGCAAATATGCTGTGACCGTACGAAAAAGGGAAGATCTGGGGATTGTTATTAAAAAAGCCTTTTATATTGCTAAAACAGGGAAGCCGGGGGTTGTTCTGGTCGATCTTCCCAAGGATATTCAAAGGGAATTAGGAAGTGATCTGTATCCTGAAACGGTGGAGATCCGGGGATATAAACCAAATACTTCGGTTCATATGGGGCAGATTAAAAAGGCAGTGGAGCTGTTAAACCAGGCGAAGAAGCCGATTTTTCTCATTGGCGGAGGGGTGAACATCGCACATGCCGGTAAGGAGATGACAAGACTTGCTGAACTGACAGGAATACCTGTCGTTACGACCATTATGGGAAAAGGAGCCATTCCAACCTCCCATGAATTGTATGTAGGGAATATTGGAATACATGGAAGCTTTGCAGCCAATTCCGCCATAAGTGAATGTGATATCTTATTCTCCATTGGTACAAGATTTAATGACCGTATTACAGGAAAAATAGGAGAATTTTCCAACCATTCAACTATTATCCATATTGATATTGATTCTGCTTCTATTTCAAGAAATATCGGAGTTGATATCCCCATTGTGGCTGACGCTAAAAATGCAATTTCTATCTTGCTTGAAAAGGCCGGTCCTTTGCACATTGAGGACTGGATCAGCCAGATTGGCATTTGGAAAAAACATTTTCCCATTAAAATGGAACCATCCGGTATGACGCCGGAAATGATCATCCAGGCTATTAATCAGACCTTTGACCAAGCGGTGATTGCCACTGATGTAGGGCAAAATCAGCTATGGGCCACTCAGTTTCTTGACCTTAACGAACATAGGCAAATGCTCACCTCCGGAGGATTAGGCACCATGGGCTATGGTTTCCCGGCAGCAATTGGAGCGAAATTAGGAAACCCCCAAAAGGATGTAATTGTTATTTCTGGTGATGGCGGTATGCAGATGAATATTCAGGAAATGGCAACCGCAGTTGTATATGAACTGCCTGTTATAATTTGTGTTTTCAACAATGGTTATTTGGGTAATGTCAGACAATGGCAGGAGATGTTTTATAATAAACGGTATTCCTTAACCTGCCTGCGTTATCGAAGGCACTGTTCCACTTCATGTAATGCTCCAGATGGAAAATGTCCGGAGTATACCCCGGATTTCGTAAAGCTTGCGGAAAGCTATGGGGCAAAGGGGATCCGTGTTACAAAGGCTGATGAGATCAAAACAGCTTTTCAAGAAGCCAGGAAAAATCAGAAAACGCCTACCCTTATTGAATTTATTATTGAACGGGAAACCAATGTTATGCCTATTGTACCGCCGGGGAATCCGCTTAGTGATATGATTTTAGAAAGTGAGGAAAATGAAGTATGAAAAAGAGGTGGATCAGTCTGTTTGTAGAGAATGATATAGGGGTTCTGGCTCGTATATCCGGATTATTTTCAGGAAAATCCTATAACCTTAATAGCCTTACGGTCGGCATAACGGAAGATGAAACCATTTCCCGTATGACAATTAGTCTAACCAGTGATGATATGACATTTGAACAGGTAAAAAAGCAGCTTAACCGCAGTGTGGAAGTTATCAAAGTAATAGATTTTACCGATGTTCCCATTCATTTAAAAGAGCTTATGTTCATTAAAGTCAATAACTGCACCAGTCAGGACATGACAGAGATTTTCAGGATTGCACGGGTTTTTGATATAAAGGTCATTGATTATAATCCTGGGACTGCTTTGATTGAAAGCGTTCAGACAGAAGAAAGGAATAACGATCTGGCAGTTCTTTTAAAGAATTGCTTTATAAACAGAGTTGAAATTGTAAGGGGAGGCAGTGTTGGAATTGAAGCAATAAATATATCTGAGAGATAGACTGATATCATTGAAGAAAGACACCGGAACACGGTAGCTGGTCGCTGCCGTGTTCCGGTGTCTTTTTTCGTTAAAATGTTCCTTTTTATGTCACCTTCCCATGTTTAAAAAGAAGGATCATCTCATGGGTCAGACTTAAATTAGTGAAGTCGTCAGGGATATCCTCCGGAGCCATCCATTCTGCTGTGGATAACTCTGTTTCATCCAGACAGACTTGTGGAGAGCCATCCAGTTCGGCCCAGTATCCAACTAAAATGGAATCGCTGAACCCCCATGGCTGGTTTTTGTAATATCGTATGTTTTTAACCCGGAGTCCTACTTCCTCCAGGACCTCCCGGTTTACCGTCTCTTCCAGGGTTTCGCCGAATTCCGTATAGCCTGCAACCAGGGCGTACCGGGTGTATTCCCTTCCTGCATATTTGGTCAGCAGAAGCTTTCCATTGTGAATGACGGCTACGATGACAGCGGGGGAAATCTTAGGGTAAACGGTGTTTCCGCAGGAAGAGCAGACCATGGACCGTTCTTTTTTGCTTTTCATCATGGGGGAGCCACAGCAGCCGCAGAAACGGCTGGAACTGTAGAACCGGTGAAGCTGCATGGCGGAAACAGCGGCAAAGGACACCCACATGGGCTTTAGATCCCTTATGACACCGGTTTGATAAAAGGTCAGGGAGTCAGTTTCTTCCAGAGATATCCTGGCTTCATCTACAAGAAAGAAATCCATGTGGTCAATGGAAAACAGGTAGTCGGAGCTGGACATGGCTTCCTCACCCAGACTTTTTAAGTCTTCAAATTGAGGGATTTTTCTGGAATTATTTTTATCCAGAAGGAGACGGCCATCCTGGAAGTAAAGAAAATAACTGTCTGTTTTTGGTGTTTTTATTTCAAATTCGTTATGGAACACGTGGGGAAAAATATCCTGAATCATATGTGAAAAACCTTCTTCTTGATTATTTGCTATTAAGGCATATGAAGTTATTTTAAGTTCCAAAGCCTTTCCTGTCAAGCCATAAGGAAATGGTTGAAAATAAAAAGGCCGGCGCTTATGGAAGCGCCGGCCTTGATTGTCTGTCATTGCCGTAAAACGGCCTTTCGTACAGGAATTCCGATGATTACAGCAATTACCGTAAGGATGATGTCCTTGGGAATGAATGCCACTATGGAATAGGAGAATACGCCCAGGACCGACATATCCCCGGATAATGCCGCCCATTGAAGTCCTCCGATGGTTTCATCCACCAGGGTTCCGAGAATGGGGAGCAGGAATATAAGGACCGTGTTTAAGTACTTATTGCCGGTTTTCGGCCTGATGCCGCAGAGGAGGACCATAATGAGCCAGCCCCATATGTAACCGCCTGTAAGCCCCAGTAAGAATTGGATGCCTCCCCGGAAGTTTGAAAAGACCGGCAGACCTACGGCTCCTAAGAGGATGTAAATAAGAGTTGCTAAAAATCCAAGCCTCCATCCCAATACAGTTCCTATAAGAGCCACTCCGAAGATCTGGATGGTAATGGGAATTCCGGTGGGCATGGGAATGGATATTTGGGAAATCACCGCAAGGACAGCCGCAAACATTCCGGCCAAAACCAGGTCCTTTGTTGAAATCCGGCGTTTGGCAGCGGATGAGGTCTTTGCTTGAAAGGATTTTGCTATATTCATGAAATCATACTCCCTTATCGTAAGATTAATTCTACTGGAATGATAACATATGCAAAAATGATTGTCAACCAATAATTGATATTAGGTTAACAATCGGAAAATGGTTTCAAAACAAAATAGATAAAAACAGGGAAAAATAACCAATCTGTAACCATCGGTATATATACTGAATAAAAGGAAAATACAGCCTTTTTGCTTATTAATAGATTTTAACCTGAAGATGGAACAAATAAAGGAGGATAAAAGTATGAAAGGTGCAGTGAAGAAAGTGCATCGCTTAAAGAGGGCTATTGCCTGGTTATTGACGGCTGCGATTGTTGCGGGAAACATATCACAGATGTCTGTGATTACCAGCCATGCTTCGGAATTGGCAACGGATTCCCAAGCCAGTAAAACATTTACAGAGGTAAAAGTACAGGTTACACAAGCCGAGATAGAAAAGGTACTCTGTACCCAGGATTTTGATGATATTCCGGAACTAGATGAAGATATGATCCCCTATAAAGGAAATAAAAGAGAAGCCTTAACAGATAAGATTTATGAGTTGATGGAAGGAAGGACACTGATTAAGCAGGAAAAAGTAAGAAATGGGATGTATTTGGTTCTTGCTGATAATGATTCGGGCTCAGAGGATGACCTGTTCAGCCGCATCCACCTGATTGGAATAAATGGCTACAGTGATAGAGAATATTATTTCTGTCTACAGATCAAAGGGGATAGTATGCTTGTGAAGTCTGCGGTTGAGACCCAATACCAAATAGTAGGGGAAGATGAGGAAGAAGCCGTTGTTGAAATTCAGACCACAGCTCAGGATCCGGCAACTCCTGGTAATGCAAAAGCTGACCCACAGAATGATGAAAATGATACTGCTAAAGTGATTGAGGATGAAATAAAAAAGGAGACAGTTGGGGACGAAGTAGAAGAGGAAACGGTTGAGGAACCTGAGGAAATACAGACGGAACAGGAAGTTGAAGGGGAGGAACTGAAAGAAGTATCCATTTCAGCCAATAAAGTTGCAGTTGTAGGGAGTGCTGTTGAAAAAACGGATACTAAAGATGATTCTGAGCTTTCAGCTGAAGAAGAGAGAGAAGAAGATGTTAATTTAGAGGCTGCATCCTATAATGAGGAAAAGGCATTAGAAATTAAGGAAGATGTCAGTGATATCGGAGAATCAGTAAGTTCTGATAGTATGGAGGATACAAAGGAGAATGAGGAATTTACGGAAGAGAGTAAAGAAGCAGCTTCCGATCAAAGTAAAAGCGGCAGTGAAGGTAATTCTAATTCTGCTGATTTGCTTAATCTTTCTAAAGAAGAAAAAGAGGAAGCTTTATTTGAAGTCCGTACAGTAAAAGAAGAAACAGAGATTACGCCTGACAATATAAGTTTATTGATGGGAAAGACAAATGAACTGGAAGAAGGAAAGAAGAAAGTCAATTCCATCCAAAGATTACTACTTAATGTGGAAGAAGAGGATCTTAATAGCTATTATCAAATGTCGGTGGAAAGAAGCGGAATTACAGAACTGTCTGCGGATGTAAGCCTTAATAGCGATATATTCAGCCAGGCGAAAGAATTTTGGGGAGAAGGAACAGAAAATCCTAGAAGGATTGCAAATGTAAAGCTGAAAAGTGATCATACAGGGGATACAAAGGCGGGAGAGCCGTTTCATTTGACAGTTTCTTATGGATTATATGCCCGGCCTATTTATACATTCGGGGCAGGTTCTGTAAATTTTTATGATGAGATAGAGAATGCCTCTATCTCCATTACAGTTCCTTCCAAATTAATGATTAAAAGTGCAGGAAACCCGAAAGATAATGAGAATGGTACCCATACCTATGTTTTAAACATCGGGACAATGAAGTCTACGGGATCAAAAGAATTAAACGCTTTTTTTGCAGGAAATGGTGAAATTGCCCTTGGAAAAGAATATAGCGTGGATGCTTCTTCCGCTGTTTCGTTTACAGGAACCATTACAATTAAAGATCCTACTGGGCAAACGGATCGGGTTGAGCAATATAGGCTTACAGATGTGGGCATGGAGCAGGAAGAGGAGGAAGAAGATCCCCAGAATGATATACTTTCCTGGATCATGATTTCTCCGGACAGGTGGACCGTAACAAAGACCGTATTAAATAGTGACGGACAGGTCGAAGATATTGAAATTCCTGGTGAAGGTAAGAAAAAGGCTGTAAAGTTTGGATATGAGCTGGCTGTTGGGTTAAAAGTAAATGGCTCCATTCAATCGGAAGATAAATATTATTTTGAAATGGGGCGTGGGGCATTTGAAGAAGAAAGCTTTCTATTGAAGGACAGCGCTAAGTTTTTTAAAGTTCAGGAGAACAAATCGGTTACTCCACTTATGATGACCATAACTTCGGATAAAGGAGAAACTAAGGCAGCTTATAACACTTCCGAGATCACAACTGGTGTCTATAATAAAAAAGGATTTCATGGTTCCTCAACGGAATTGTATGAGGTTGATGATAATGCACCCAGCTATACAACTTACAAGGTAATGGTTTATTATCCATATGAAGAGTTTGAATTAAATTATTGGGATTCCCGTGTAAACGATGGAAAGACGTTTTCTGTTGAGAATCAGGCAGATATTTCCTATAAGTTTCATGGAAACGAAAAATGGGAAAATGCGGTATCCGAACCAGTAATCGGAAAGTATCAGTATGCAAAGGGCTTTCAGAGAATTACTATAAAAAAGAATCTGATTATACCTGTATTCGGAAGTGATAATTTTGATACTATTCCGTACAATAAGGAAAACGCAGTCCCTTATCCAGGTTTTTCTTCATTTTCTATTGAGAAAATGCAGAAAAATGGAGATTATGAGGAATATCCTATTGACAGAGTCATGACAGGAGGAAATGGACAGTTTATTCCTGTAGGACAGCTGGTGATAAATCCTCTTGAAGATAAAACTGATGGAGAAAAGGGTGTTCAGGGGGAAGACGGATCTATTAGTTTTTATGTAGAGGATGGGCAGTATCGGATCAGAGAAACCGTTGGCCCGGCCAATACTTTGATTGTGGAATCTTCTAAAACGGTTGATGTTCGGGGAAAAGACGGGACAGTTATATTTGACAATAAGGTAGTGAATAAAGGCGGTATCCAGTTTCTAAAGACGGGAGAAGTCTTTGAGAATAATGCTGTTTCAACGGAATTGATTCCTTTAAAGGATGCGGAGTTTGGGATTTATGAAAGTGCGGTTAGTACAGAGCCGATTATAAAGGCAAAATCTGATGAGAACGGCATCGTTAAGTTTTATCCCCTGGATGCCGGAAATTATGTAGTGAAGGAGCTGTCTGTTGCCGGAAATGAGTATCTGGCAAATACAGAAATTAATTACAATGTCACAGTTACCGATAATAAAATCTCAGGCTTATCCAATGTGGCGGACAATACGATTGTAAATAAGGCTAACCGTGCAGCTTTAAAGGTAACCAAATATTTAAAAGATTTCACGGTGCAGGAGGGAAACCAATATAAGAAGCTGAATGGTGATTACGGTGATTTTTCTAGAAACTTTGAGATACAAAGAAAGAATTCAGCCGAAGAGTGGGAGTCGGTTCCTGGATATGTTCTTATAGGGCTGGAATCATCCGGAAACGATGCCGGTACGTTTACTGTAACCCTTCCTGTTTATGAGAAGACGGAATCAGAAGTTTTGAATCCAATCACATATCGGGTCAAGGAAGAGATTCCGTCTAAATATACGGCAGAGACGATTTTCCAAGAGCAGACATATATAGAGGGTGCTACTGGAAGATCCGTTGTTTCCACTGCTTTTACCCTGGAGGAGGAATTAACAAGCCGGTCTGCCAGGAATGTTTCCATTAAAAATATTCCTAGGGGAGCATTGGAACTTATTAAGAAAAACGTGGAGTATAAAAGCCAGTTGGATGGAAGCCAGAAATTAGAGTTGTCTCTGGCGGCAGGAAGGAAATTTTATTTATTTAAGAAGATAGGCAATTCCTTTGAAATGATACCAAACAGTAATAATTTCTTTACAACAGATTCGGATGGAAAGGTATTGGTTCAAAATCTGGATGTTCAGGATGGCTCAGGAAATGAGATCAGTTACTATTGGTACGAAGCGGATCAGGCGGAAATGGAAAAGCTTTTTGGGTTTGATAAGGAGTACGCCCCGAACTCCACAGCAGCTGTACTTAAACAAGAAGAGGGAACCATTAATATTGGGGACGATATAATAATAAATGCGCAGCTAATTGGCCCATTCCAGGTACAGCAGCAGTCTAAGGTTTCTGGGTTTGCCTATAACGTTGTTCAGAAGGTTCCATATTGGGTTGTTAAAAGGGATGCTGTAAGTGGAGTGAAGCTCTTATGGGATAATAGTCAAAATGAGGATGAGAGGTTTCAATTCAAAATTTATGATATGAGTGATCAGGAGATTACAGTTGCTTATAATGATGGAAATCCTGCCTATCTTGAAATTGGGAAAAAGTATAAGATCCGTGAAAGTTATCATCCCAATAGCTACTCTGATTACAAGGGAGAGTTACTTCAAAAGGATGATAAGGGATATTATTATTATCAGATTATTAATTTAAGCGACTTTAAGGAAATCAATCTGGATTCAACTACAATCTCTTCTGATAAAAATGAGAGCTATTCCATTGAATTTAAGAATGAACCAAAGAAACTGTTTAAAATAGAAAAGTTTTTAAAGGACAGTTTTGAAGATCAGGGAAATACTTCGGAGGAAATAAAATTCGGCCTTTATACAGCAGAGGAGAGTGATGGTAAAAAAATATTTAGGTCTGCAACTCCTACAGAGTTTGAAGCTGGAAAGTCTTACTGGGTGGATCCTGGAACTTATTATATAAAAGAAATTCAAATTCCAAAGGGTTATATAGATCCGGCTTTTTATCTCAACGAAGGGGTAGGAAGTATTTTAGAAACTCCCTATTATAGGAACAAAGATGGTGTTTACTATGGTCCCATTAAAATATTAGAGACTGAAACTGAGACTGTAGCGGCCTATGTTGAGAATGTTAAAAATACAGGATATGCGGAAGCCTATAAATACGACACTACTAAAATGAATCCATCCAATCCGGATGCTGGAAGGATCGGTTTGGGAACCAGGATTGGTCTCTACAAAGAGAAAAATAATGAACTGCCTGCTGAAGGGAGAACTGCGGATAGTAATTTAGCCGAGGTAGATACTCTTGTTATTAATAATTCAGATGGCATTGCCCATTTCCAAAAAGGATATCCGGTCTACGACGAAAATGGCAATAAAATCACTTATGTTATAAGAGAGATAACACCTCCGGAAGGATATGATCTGGATCCGATACGCTATGAGCTGCAGTTGGAGCCAGGAAAAACTATTAACAAGGATGGAAATCAGAAGTCTATTGCATTTTATGATAATCCACTACAGATACTTACGGTTTATAAGTACTGGCACAGTATATGGGAATCTAAATTCCATGAGATGTATAATGAGCTTTCAGGAATAAAGCTTGCCCTTTATGTTCAGGAACCAGATGGCGATGATATGACTTATGTTCAGACCATGGAAACACAGGAGGATGGAAGCGCTGTATTCAAGGGGAAGGCTGGAAAAGGGCTTGACCGTACAAAGAATTATTATGTAATTGAAGTATATGGTGATCCTGTCTATGAATTGCCTTCTGGTAAGATTCCGCTTCTGAATAAGGGAGAGCTGATTGAACCCGAGAAATTAAATGTTAAGGATATAAACCAATATAATCATGTTTTATTTAAAGCATTGCCTGAGACAGACGAAAGTAAGAGCCGGATCGGAAAACTGTATAATGAGGAATCCTGGGTACAATTTAATCTGCATAAATATGCTGAAAAGGAGATTGCTTCCCAAAAAGATGAGAACTATACGGAAGAGATTATAATCGATGGAAAGCTTTATTATGCGAAAGAGCTGGATCAAAGGGAAAATGTCAATGGAGCCAGATTCGAGCTTTATGGGCAGGATATTGCAGGTACTACTTTAGATCCGGCCAATATGGGTGAATTAATTGGAACCTATGAGACGGGAACCAGGCTGAATAATGCCGGAGATCAAATGGCCGGAGAATTTATGACTACCATCTTAAAGCCCGGCAGAGTTTACTGGTTAAAAGAAGTCAATGCCGGACCTGGCTATACAATGGGAGATGATGCAAAGATTTTCGCCTTTGTTCCCAAAGGCCAGGACTATGATAAGCTGGATAATGTGGAAATTATTCCTTATGGGAAAAATGAAGTGACTTCTGCAGAAGCTTATAATTATAAGAACGGTCCCGGAGTAGGGCAGGAAGATATCTGGCTGGCATATGTTAAACTGAATAAATGGCTGAAAACAAAAGATGGAAGTTCAGAGTTAAAGCCTCTTGGGGGAGTTACCTTTGAACTTAGGATTGCAGGGAAACAGTATGCAGTGCTGGAAACAGGGCTGGACAATGATTTTAAGGATTCAAATCAAGTGCCAACAGGGCAGGCCATGTCAGGACTTTTAAATTATGATAAGTTGAAGGAAGACCTTATAGCCCGTAAGGATGCAGGAAATATAACCCAGGAGCAGTTTAATTCATTTGTAAATGAAGCGGAACATACTATTAAAGTTGAACTGGTGGAAGTAAAGGCGCCGGAGCGGGTGGAGCTTTTAAAAGAAAGTTATTCTTTAACCGTAGAATTTAATAGAAGCGGCAAGGTGAATGCGCGGTATTTCTATGCAAATGGTACTGGTATACAGTTAATTAACAATCTGGTGACAGGTTATCCGGTTACCGTGCGTACCTGGGGCTATCAACCAAATGATGATATGTTTGGGACAGGAAAACCCCGGATTAACGATCAGTTACTGGAAACTAAATCTGATCTGGGAGCAAAATTCTTAAGCGGTGTGACTTTGACTCTTTACAAATACAATGCCGTGACGGATAAATATGAAAAGTATCAATATGAGAATGGTAAGACCGATATCAGCACGAATTCCGGTGAGTATATTTTTAAAGAAGGACTTCCAAAAGGAAAATACCAATTGGTTCAAAATAGTTTAGGAAGTAACTCCACGTATTATAACATGTACCCAAATGGATCATATTTCAGATCCTTTACGGTGGAGCAAACCCAAAACGTAGTAAATCTGTATAATCCAGAGTTGCCTTCTTTAAAAGTTACGAAGCAAACGCTGCAGAATGACGATGTTGACCTTACCGGCGTGAGTTTTGAACTGGCTGGAAAAACAAAGCTGACAAAGAAGATTGAAAATGGAAGTAAATATGCATTTTTTGGAAATATCCAGCCTGACACTTATACTCTTAAGGAACTCACAGGCAATAATCAGGTGTCTTCTAGTTATTTAAGTATTTTTAATCCTACGAATCTGATCATAGGATACGAAAGAAAGAATGCTGGCGGTGTGTACTTAGAGAAATTGAAAAACAGTATTCCAATCAGTAACGAAGGGAAATATTTATCCGTAATTACAATAAGGGATCCCAGGAAGTCATCTTTAACTCTAATAAAGCAGGAGGCAGAAACAAATGAATTACTGGCAGGGGCGAGGTTTAAATATCAGCGTGCAGATTTCAGAAGTGAGGATTTTAATACAGTAGAAGGCATTACCACGTTTAAATATACGGATGGTCCGGTCAAGGATGCCATACTTCTGGCACAACTGGAAACAATGGCTTGGGGGATCATGAGCAGTGAATCCAGTTCTACATCCGTAACTGGTGAGGTGACATTTGGAAATCTTGATCCGGGATGGTACAAAGTCATGGAAACAACAGCACCAAAAGGATATGAAGTCAGCGAGACAGTCCATTATGTAGCGGTTACGGCAGATACAACAGGTTCCTATATCTCCGTAACCAAAGATGAGCCATTTAAAGACAAAAAGCATGTGGAGACTCTGTCCATAACGAAGAATCTTGACTTTGGAACTGCCGACCATCAATTACCGTCATCTGCTCCAAAATCTATAAGTTTTAGCCTCTATATTGGTACTGCTGGTGAAAACAATGTGTTTATAGGCACTGATACAGGAAAAAGAGCAACCATATACCAATCCGGTTTTGAGAGCCAGGAATCTGCAAAAACCAGCATTTCAGACATCCGCCAGCTAACGGATTCTGAGATAAACCAGGGTTTGGCCTATTATTTAAAAGAAACTGTAGATGATAATAATAAGGCCCTATGGCAGGTTTCCGGTGCAATCCAGAATGGGAATGACCTCCCCATCACCTCAGATGGTTATATTCGTCTTTCTGGTTTTAATTCTCAGGAATCGATCGCAGTCAGTATTACAAATAAATATTTAAAAGCGGATGTGACCATTAAAAAGGTTGACCGGAATCAAACGGATATGTTGCTTAACGGAGCGGAATTTAAGATTTATGACAGCAATGGGACTGGTGCAAATGGTGAACCAACCGGAAATGTACTTGGATCCTCTATTGAAGCGGAAACAGGTATCTATCAGATAAAGGGGATTCCTCTGACCAGTCTGGAAGGAAATCGATATTACATTTTTGAAACAAAGGCACCTTCCTATTATGTTCGTAAAACAGAACCTGTGGAGATAAACCTGCTTCCGGGAGAGAACATGATACCTGAGATGAATCCTAACCTTGTGATCACAAATGAAAGCGGTGTGGATGTGAGCCTGATCAAATATGCAGATTTAAAAGATAAGATTAAGGATACCGCGAAGGGCATACAGGAAAGCGATGTAGTATTTAATCTGTATTCCACCACAGCATTGGATGATGGCAACGCAGTCTGGAAGCTGGAAAAGGAAAATTGTACACCAGAACAGACGGCATCAGGACGACTGGAGTGGAAAGGCCTGTCTGTTGCTGGCGGAAAAACTTATGCGGTCTATGAGAACCCGATCATGAGCGGTAAATATGAAAATTACACGCTTCATTCCGTTTATGGGGATCATTCTCTGCCAGGGGCTGTAAGGGTTGTAAGCGCTTTGACTGAAGATAGCGGAGGAAAGCTCAGAACACTTCATGTGCTGGAAGGAATGGGTGCAGGATCAGTTTATACCTTCAGGGCATATGATAAACCGGCACAGAAAGTTATTATCCGCAAAGTAGATTTTGATAAGGTCTCAGGAGTCAAACCCACAGCTGTGTTTGAAGTGCGGGCAGAGGATGGAACCATTGTAAAAAGCAATATAAGAACCATAGCAGTTCATGGAATGCCGTATACCGAGGCAGTTATTCAACTGGAAGAAGGCACATATCGGCTGGCGGAAACGGAGGCAGAGAAGGATTATTCCCTGATGCCAGATGATGTTCGAGTCATCAGCAATGAGCTCATAAAGATTCCTGAAGATGGAAATCAAAACACCTACTATTTTACCAATATGAAGGTCAACAACAACCTGGGAGTTACAAAGAATCTAAAGATTCCGGACCAGAAGCTGAATAGTCTGTGGTGGAACGATAACCAGACTGTAACTTATCAGATTACACCAGACGTAAAGAATGATTCTGCCTTGACCGAATTTAAGGTTTGGGATGAAGGGCTCGTAATGGTTGACAGCCAGGGGAGGGAGTTGAATGCGGCAGGAGCCGAAGGAAACTGGTATACCAATGGAAAATATACATTTAGCATGGTTAAAATTCCTGTACCTGTGGAAGGAAGCTATCTGAAGGATAAGGATGGTGTGGAAATAAAATCCGAAGATATTGGAAGGATCACTGCAAAAGTCACCTTTGAATATTTTGGAGGAGAAAAAGAGATAATTTCTGGAGTGGTAAAACAGAATCTTGGCACTGACGGCCTTTGGACGGTGAAGCCCTCTAAGGCAGGCAAGGTAAAAGCTTTTTCAGTTGATTATTATGACACGGTTGTGCAGGAGAGAACCGGTCAAAAATACAGCCTTGGCCAGGATTTTGTTCCAGGCACCATTGAAGTTGAAGCTGTGATTAATCAGCAGAAAGTTACGGATGAAGATCAGCAGCCAGAGGCGGTTTCAATCGTACGAAACATTGCAAAAACTCAAATGACATATATTTCTTATGATGAAAAAGGAATCAGCAGTGTTCAAAGCCGTGATGCACAGTCTAGTACAGAGGTTTCAGTACTGGAACCGGATCTTCCAACCGTAGTGATCGGGTTGTCTGTTAAAAACCAAACACATCCGGATGCTGAAGAAGGCCGCATTGAGATTGGAGATGTTCTGCAGTATACCATGACATTGGAGAATGTCAGCAATGAAAACATTAAGAGTCCAATGATGAGCCCTCAATTTCTGAACAAATTACCCAAGGGGGCGGTGCCGGATTTAAGTACGGTTAAAGTAACAACTAAGGATAAGGTGCTGAACTATAACACGGATGAAATAGTAACTGCGGTTGACAGCGAAGGCTACACCTACCTTTATGTCCCTCTTAAAGGAGAGTTCAAAAAGGGAGATTTCGTGACCATTACCTTTGAAACAAAGGTTACCAGTGCCGTTATCAACAACGGCAGCGAAGTAAGAGATGCCATGTATGTGACCAGCACATCTCAAAGAGCGGCATTTACCAATAATTATGGAGGTGCAACTTTTAAGGTGTGGAACCGGGAGCAGGGAATCGACGGTTGGCCGGGAACCGTTACCGGAACGGGTGTGGAAGAGGTTGCGAAAGGGATGGGATTAAAAGAAAATAATGGCTATGCCACCACATTTGTTAAAAATACTTTCAGCACGGACAGTGCGGTAACGCTTTTGAAGGAAGGCCGGGGAGATATGGATGTTCAGTCAGGAACCGGTTTTGTATCAGGGCTTGATAGTGCAAAAGTAACCAGAGACGGTTCAATAAAATATCATCTGATCACAAAAAATACTGCAGATAAAACTGTAGTTACAAGGCTTCGCGTCCTGGATATGCTTCCCAAACTCATAGACAAGGAAAATTATGATGGACAGAAGAGAGGCAGTGAATGGCAGTTTGACTTTATTCCGGGAACTATTAAGCTTTATATTGCCTCTGGAGATGAACAGACCGGAACCCAGGTAGGTGGTTTTAAAACGTATTATCTGTCCGAAAATGAAACACTAAGAAAAACTGTTCTATCAAATTATGCTGACCCGGAGACAGCCAAATGGGTTACTGATCCTCAGAAGGTGGACGGAAGAATTTCAGCCATTATGGTGGATACGGAAGGAAGTGTGATCTTAAAACCGGGTGACAGGCTGATTGTGGAATATGATGCATCTGTTCAGGAAATAAAGGAAGAAAAGGATTTGGAAAAGGTCGCCTATAAGTATTCGGTAAATGATTTTTCCATTCAGTATTATTACAAGGATGATCCGAAGGATTCCGTAGAAAAAATGAACGATTATCCAATGACCAGTAATCTGGTTCAGGCAGTTCTTGTTCCGGGCCGTGTGGGCGTTGGTGGGCGCATTTGGATTGATGCTAATGGAAATGGCATTCAGGATGACAGTGAGTTTGATACGGAGACAGATTTACAGAAGCTTATTGATGTAGATTATTTTAATGTGGCCTTAAGAAGTACTGGAGAGGAAGAAAGTTATACTCCGGCTAAAAAAGGTAAGATTCCGGAAAATCCACTGGAACAGGTATCTGCGAAACCAGAAGGAATATTAAACAAAACCGGTGAATATTTATTCTCCGGACTTCTGGCGGCACAGCCCAATGATGAAAGCAGGCTTTATACTCCGGTCGGTGACGGCAAAGAGCATAATTCAATTCGTAATATTCTGAACGGCAATCAGCTAAAAGGGGCGGAACCTGAACTCCACAAGCTTCTGATCTCTACCCAGGGGGAGGAAAGTGCTGACATTATTCCGGGAATGATCCTGGAGAAGTCTCCCACTACCATGAAGGGCAACACAACCTTAGTCTCAAATTCAGAAGGAGGAAAATCCAGGAGGCCGGGAGAGCTTGACCGGTATCCCGATGAGGCAAAAGACAATAATTATATTGGTTCAGGAAGGGAATATCAGTCAGAAACGTTTTTCCTATGGGCGGATAATACTTCTTGGGATAGGACCAAGGACTTTGGTGTGATTCCATACAGGAACGTCACTGTTAAAAAAACAGGAATGGCGGGAGAAGTCATAAAGGGTGCAAGGTTTACCATATATGGTCCTTTTGCTCCATCGGAAGAGATTGTAAAGGATCCTGAAAAATTCATCTATCCTGGGGAAAATCAGGATAATCGGACAGATGAAAACGGTTATCTGAATGAGATACCAAAGCTTTTATATTACATGAATTACCTGATCGTGGAGGAAGAGCCGGCACCGAATTATGTGCTTTCTGGTGCATCGGCAAATTTAGACAAATATCAGGAAGAAGAATCTGCCTGGGTTTTGAATGCCGGAACTATAATGGTGGAAATTAAGAATCAGTACGAAGCAGGAACACTGATTTTTGATAAGATTGATGAGAGTACCGGAAGAAGTTTGGTTGGTGCGGTTTTCAGTATAACCAAGGCGACCGACCAGGGCAGCGAATTTGAAAATACTGCAAATTCGTCCGGCACCTTTGCAAAGGAAATTGCGGGAAGGAGTGGAGAGGAAAAGGAAGTCATGGGTATTACGGATGTTCGCCATGATAAAGGAGTCCTATATTTTACAACGACCGGAAAGCAAATCAGAATTGATGGAATACCAAATGGAAAATATATACTGAAAGAAGAAAAAGCACCGGATTCTTATAATAGCCTGATTGATCAGAACGCCTATAGCTTTACCGTAAAAGGAAATAATGAAGTAGTCTTATCGGGGACAGATGGTAACAGTATAGTCAATTCCCGGGGAGCATTTGAACTTAGCTGGATCAAGAAAGACACTTTTGAACAAAGGCTTGAAAATATGGAATTTACTGTTGAAGGCCCGGGAGAATATGACAGAATTCTGGGATTCAAGCGGTTCAAACCAAATGAAAATGCAGGGATTAAGACTATTAAAACCGATGAGACGGGAAGGATTGCGCTGAATGTTACGTTTGGGGATTATAGGATAACAGAGAAGCCCGCACTTGGATATAAGCCCATTGATGCCTTTTATATCAGGGTAGATGAAAATGGAGCTGTTAGTCTTGTTCCGGACCAAGGAGAGCTTTCTTATGTGAAATTTGGGTCAGATGAAGCTGATTTCATCGTTATTAATACACCTGATACCGGGGTTCTTGAAATGGAAAAGGTGGATGGTGAAGAAGCAGGCAAAAAACTGACAGGTGCTGAATTTAAGCTCATAGGGCAATCAGAGGTGCCTGGAGCATGGGACGCATATGTCAATGATCCATCGAAAATAATGGGAAGAGGAATAGAATTTCTCTCAGATACGGATGGAAGCTCAAGCTCAATTAATTTCCGAATTACCGGTACAGATGGAATTTTAGGATTTCAAAATAACGGAACTGGTTTGATATCAAATTTACCGTTCGGAAAATACCGTCTGACAGAAACCAAGGCACCGAATGGGTATCTCCTTGGAACCACCCCATGGACAGCAGAATTTACCATCAATGACGCCAATAAGGAAATCCGGTATACCACGCCAGGGCTGTTTGAAAAAACCAATGGAGCCATAGCCAATATGCCGTCTAAGATCATTGTGGTGAAAACCAATGCGGTCTATGCGGATGTAAAGTTAAAAGGCGCTGAGTTCATCCTGAAAGCTTCTGACGGAAGATATGTGAAGCTGGAAAACGCCTCCTTTGCCGGGTATACGGACGACAGGGCAGCAGCAGGAGCCTTTGTGACCGACAATGACGGACAGTTTGTAATAAAGAGGCTGCCAAAGGACACCTACACATTCCTTGAGACAAAAGCGCCTGCCGGGTATTATATCAACAATAATATCCCTCCTGTGACCCTGGATGGAGTCAACAGCTTTACCATCACCATTCAGGATGAGAGGATCAGAGGCGGCGGAGGCTCATCAGGAGGAGGACCTTCCGGAAGGGATAACCCAGGCGGTCCAGGTGCTGCGGTGACAATCCTGCCGGATCAAGTGCCTCTTGCCAGCCTGCCTGGCGACGGATCCGTGGATCTGTTAAATATTGATGACGGAAACGTACCTCTTGCCAAGCTGCCTAAGACAGGCGACCGGCAAAACGCCGCCGGTAAGGTAATGGTGGCCTTATCCGGCTTCATGATGGCTCTTTATGCGGCACTTAGCAAAAAGAAAAAAGAAAATTAAGAAAATAAAGGAAATCTGTTTATTGACTTTATTAAATGAACTTGTTATAATTTTTTAGAAGTTATGACAAGGCAAAGGGGCCGGAACTCACAAAAGTTCTGGCCCCTTTTTGCCCTTTTTAAGGAACTTAGTCATATATGGGAAGAATGTATAAACCAATCCAAGGAGGAAAAAATTATGTCATATGTGGATGAAGTCTATGACAGAGTCGTAAGCCAGAACCCAGGGGAAGCCGAATTTCATCAGGCCGTAGAAGAGGTCCTTGATTCCTTAAGGCTTGTCATTGATGCCAATGAGGAGAAATACCGCAAGATGGGCCTTTTAGAGCGCCTTGTGGAGCCGGAGAGAGTCATTTCCTTCCGCGTGCCGTGGGTGGATGATAAGGGGCAGGTACAGGTGAACAAGGGATTCCGTGTCCAGTTTAACAGCGCCATCGGACCGTACAAGGGAGGCCTGCGCCTTCATCCTTCCGTTAACCAGGGGATTTTAAAATTCCTGGGCTTTGAGCAGGTATTCAAAAATTCCCTGACCGGTCTTCCTATTGGAGGCGGTAAGGGAGGTTCCAACTTTGATCCTAAGGGAAAATCAGATAGAGAAGTTATGGCCTTCTGCCAGAGCTTTATGACCGAGCTGTCCAGATACATCGGGGCTGATCAGGACGTTCCTGCCGGTGATATCGGTGTGGGAGCAAGGGAAATCGGATTTTTATATGGCCAGTATAAGAGGCTGACAGGCTTATACGAGGGAGTTCTTACAGGTAAGGGCTTAACCTATGGAGGTTCCCTGGCACGTACCCAGGCTACCGGATATGGCCTTGTATATATCCTTGATGAGATGTTAAAGCATAACGGCAAGGAGCTGGCCGGCAAGAATGTGGTCATCTCCGGTTCCGGAAACGTAGCCATCTATGCTACGGAAAAGGTAGAGCAGTTAGGCGGCAAGGTTATCGCTTTAAGCGATTCCAACGGTTATATTTATGACAAGGACGGAATTGATCTTAACCTGGTTAAGGAAATCAAGGAAGTACGCCGCGGACGTATCAAGGAATATGCAGATGCTATTCCAACGGCCGTTTATACCGAAGGAAATGGAATCTGGAGCATCCCATGTGACATTGCCCTTCCATGTGCAACACAGAATGAATTAAACCTGGATGATGCAAAAGTGCTGAAATCAAACGGATGCTTTGCAGTTGCCGAAGGCGCCAACATGCCGTCTACCAGAGAAGCAACGGATTTCTTCTTGGAAAGCGGAATGCTCTTTATGCCGGGTAAGGCAGCCAATGCAGGCGGAGTTGCAACTTCTGCCCTGGAGATGAGCCAGAACAGCCAGAGGCTTTCCTGGACCTTTGATGAGGTGGATAAAAGGCTTCACAGCATCATGGTGGATATTTACGCAAAGACGGCTTCCGCAGCAGAGCGTTACGGCGCAAAGGGAAATTATGTGGCTGGCGCAAACATCGCCGGCTTTGAAAAAGTCGTTGATGCCATGACGGCACAGGGAATCGTATAAGAAAATCAGGGGTCCGTTCCTTTTAAAAAAGGAACCGGCCCCAATTTTTAAATTTAGAAAATTATGCTGGCATTCTCATCATTTATAGTATATAATAATCGGTAAGGCTTGAGGCGGAGTGTTCTTCGCCTTATTGTTTTCCTGAAAAATATACTAGAAAAACAGAAAGCAGGTGATGATCCTATGCATAAATTCTTGAGAACCATTGGTTTCAGCCTTTATCAAAAAGACAGGGAGATAGAAAAGTTATTGGATAAGCTCTGTGAAGATTTGTCCGGCATGAAACGGATTCAGATTGATGAGGAATCCAACCTTTGCGAGCTTCGCAGGGAAGTGGCTCCGGGTATGGGGATTGCTATCTTTGGAGAGATGGACCGGGAAGGGAATTTTCAAAGAAGCTATTATTATCCGTATTTGAAAAGCAATGATGTGACATCTGAAGTATCCTGTTCCGTTCAGCGTCATACGGAGCGAGAGACTTACGCCGGCCTTATGGATGAATTTAAGGTGGGGATTTCCCTCATATTTTATATAGATAATTCCTTTGAATGCAGGGAACGGATCATTGATCATCACCCTATGGATACCAAAGATGTCTGTCTTACGGGCCTTGCGGTAAGCGGAAAAATTCTTCTTCCCATTCAAAAAACAGAAACCCAGAGGGAAAAGGCCAGAGTGGAGGCAAAAGACCGTAATACGCTTTTAGAGGCGGCAAAGAACGGTGATGAAGATGCCATGGAAACCCTTACCATTGAAGACATTGATTTATATTCCCAGGCTTCCAGAAGGGTGATGAAGGAGGATCTGTATTCCATCATTGATTCCTGCTTTATGCCCTGCGGCGTGGAATGCGACCAGTACTCCATTATCGGAGAGATCATAAAGATAGAGGAGAAGAAAAACCAGATCACCCAGGAAGAGGTTTATGATTTCACATTGGAGTGCAGTGACCTTACTTTCCATGTCGTAATCGCCAAAAAGGATCTGACGGGAACTCCGGAGGTCGGGCGCAGGTTTAAGGGGCAGATTTGGATGCAGGGAATCGTAAATTTTACAGAGCAGGTGGAATAAATATAAAATTATCTTGACGAAATGTGGGATTGTGAATATAATAGTAGACGGACCGTAAAGGAACGGAGAAGAGAAAAACCATTCTGCCCATGTCTTTACAGTTTCACATAGGAGTTTCCGTAGCTCAGCAGGATAGAGCGTCCGCCTCCTAAGCGGAAGGCCAGCGGTTCAAATCCGCTCGGGAACATCATAAAAGACATATCTTCCACCAAGTGGGAGGTATGTCTTTCTTTTGCGAAAAATCATGTTATTATTGATTCTATTTGTGCCCGGCGGGCTGTCAATTATGGCGGCCCACCGGGCACAAAGAATTGTCAGACATACTTTTTTCGCTGCTGTTACTGCTGCGCCAGCGCATGCATGAGTTCGGCTGTAGCTGGATAAAGCCTGTCATATATATCCTGGTATACCGTGTAGGTTTCATGTTTTTTCGAGTCAGGCCGATAGGTTTTGCCGGGCTTGATAAACTTGGTCAGAGCCGCGAAATCCTCAAATCCGGGATACTTTACGGCAGTGGCTGCCATCATGGCATCCCCAAAGCTGGCGCCAATGGTCACAAGCGGCGTGTTAATCTCCTTGCCAGTCACATCTGCCACAATCTGCATCCATAATGGATTTTGCACGCCGCCTCCAACTGCGAATATCTGGTCGATTATTACGTTGTGGTGGGCTTCCATAAGGTTTAGCTGCTGGTTGACGGAGAATGCCACGGATTCAAGGGCGCTGCGGTACATGTGGGCTCGGGTGTGGGCCAGGGTCAGTCCCAGCAGGCAGCCTCTGGCCAGGGGATCATTGATGGGAGTACGCTCACCGGCGAAATAGGGCAGTGTGATCAGCCCGTCACTTCCCGGTGCAATTTGATCAACACCCGCCATCATGGTCTGATAGGCATCCGGACCGCCAGCCCCCTCGATTGCCAGGGCATCCGGGAATAGGGTGTCACGGTACCATTTGGTCAGGGAACCGGCTGCGTTGGTCCCTGCGGAAATGTCACAAAGGCCCGGAACGATAAATTCTTCCCGCCACAGGCGGTCGTCGTCCACCAGTTCCTTTGTTCCCAGAATCATGTAGATGGAAGAACCGAACTGAATCATCATCTTGCCGGGAGCCACCACGCCGATGCTGATGGCCTCCGCACCGGAATCATCGGTTCCCGTAATGACCGGAGTGCCCTCCTTCAGGCCGGTTTCTGCTGCCGCCCAGGCAGTCACGCTGCCTGCGATCTCGTTAGCCTCTTTGATCTCTGCCAGTTGGTCGGGGCGGCAGATAGGAGCGCACAGTCCTGGGTTGGGCGTTCCGTCCCGGTCGTACAGGGGATTGAAGCTGGACAGTCCCAGGAACCGGTCTACTACATAATTTCCTGTCAGCCTGGCGGTGATGAAGGTGGAAGCTGTGATGAATTTGTGTGTTTTTTCATAGACCAGGGGCTCATTGTTCTTGATCCAGAGAATCTTGGGCATCACATCCGAGGAACAGAGAAGCCGTCCGTACCATTTCTTGATCTGTTCCTCACCGTAAAGCTCTGTCAGTTGTGCCATCTCCCTGGTGGCCCTGGAGTCGATGCCATAGAGGATAGCTTTTCGCAGCGGGCGGCACTGTTCGTCCACAGGCAGGCAGTCCGCACCCAGTGCGCTGGCTCCCACAGCCAGAATGTCCCCAGGGTCTGCCTGGGTGTCTGCGATCAACTGCCGGCTGATGGTACAAAAGTCCCCCCACCAATCCTTATCTGCATCGTGCTCATAATGGCCGGGCCTGGGATTGGTCATGGCGTGTTCTGTAGTGCTGGTGGCGATAATGTTACAGTCCTGGTCGATCAGTACGCCTTTGCTGGAGTTGGTTCCAGTGTCAATACCCATAAAATATTTTTTGCCGCTCATGTTTACCTCCATAAGAAATTAATTCATTTTCTTTTAATTCTTAGATTTCTTCAGATCGTACGATGGACAATTTTTCCGTCTACCAGTGTCAGGCATACTTTGATACCTCGCACCTGGTCCATGGGAGTCTCAAACACATTCCCGTCCAGCACTGTGATATCTGCCAGATTGCCGGCTTTAAGGGTGCCCAGTTGGGATTCGCAGCCCAGATTGTACTGGCCTCCGTAGGTCCAGGCCTTTAATAACTCGGCTGTGGTCAGAGTGTTCTCCTCGTTGAAGGGAACACCTCCTTCGGGGAACAGGGCACCTACCGTGTGGTAGATGGACTCAGGAATATCGTCGTAGAGCAGCGGCAGATCCGTGCCACAGGAGATCGTCACACCGCTGTCAGCCATTTTCCGGCGATTCCAGTAGTTTTTGCCGCGTTCCAGGCCGATCTTCTCCTGAATCATTGCCAGCTTGCCGTCCCGGTCTGCGATGGACATGATCTGGGGATAGACCTCCGCCACTACGCCGAGAACCCCCATGCGCTCCAGATCAGTAGGATCCGAGCACTCCAGGTCTGTGATCGCATGACGGTTTTTTACCTTGCCATCTGGTCCCCTTTGGCACTGGTCAAAGATATCCATGGTCCTGCAGATGGCTCTATCGCCCTGCGCATGGAGAGAAAAACGGAAGTTCTCCCTGTCGGCTGCCAGGGTATCCCTTCTTAAGCCTTCCCAGTCAATATCCTTGGCACAGCAGGTATCCGAGCAGAGATAGGTAGACTTCATTTCGCCTTCCATCTGGCTGATAGATCCATCGGTCATCTGGTTATAGCCTGAGAAATGTACGAAATTGCCGGGGAAGGAATCCCGCATCTTTTTTCCGTATTCCAGATTCATGGGAAAGCCTACGGGCTGGCTCATGAAATGCACTCTGGCGGTCAGGGCGTTCTCCTGTTCTAATTTCTTCAGTTCTTCTGTAAAACCGTAGAAATCGTCAAAGCCCATTTCCTTGACAGAAGTAATTCCCCTTGAATTCAGCATGGACAGATATTTCCTGAATTCCGGTACGGAAAATTCCTTTTGTCCCAGAATATACTTCAGAAGGCGCCAATAGCTTTCTGACCAGCAGGTATCCGGGGTGAAACGGTACTCCCTGTGGGCGGCGCTGTTCATATAGCAGCTTTCCCCTCCCTCCATAAAGAGGATGGCGGGCACATCCCCGAATTCCTGGTCCAGTCGGTCATAGCTCAGCTCCGTAAAGCCGGGGCGTACCCCTCTTGCAAGCACTGTTGCGCCGGGGGCCAGGGTTTTCTGGTAAGCCTTAGCCTCTGCTACCGTCTGGTCCGCGTTTTGGCATGCGCTTAAATCAGCACCTGTGATGGTCAGCAGATATCCGTTGAAGAAGCAGTGCACGTCCGTAAAGCCCGGACAGATTAGCCGGTCTCCCAAATCCAGCACATGGGTGTCCGGTCCGGCGTACTCAGCCCCGTCAGAGGGACCTGCAGCCAGGATGCGGTTGCCTGATATGGCGACGAAGCCTGCTTCCGGGGCGGAAGCAAGGCCTGAGAAGACTGCGTTGGAGCGTAATAGAATGTCAGCTTTCTGCAAAATACAACCTCCTTTGATAAAGATAGTGATTTTAATAAGTTATCAATAATTTCATACCAAATCTGGAGCCATCATAACACAGCAGAAATTTAGATTCAATCGAAAAAAGAGTTTTGCAATAATATTTGTAATAAAAGTAAAAAAATATGCATAAAAATATACAAATTACACAATTTATAAAATTAAGTGGGTGAAAAAGTCGGAATGATGTTGACATTGACTCTCTCGTTTGATATTGTAAAAGTGGTATTGAAATATTGTAAACATATATATTGAATTGGGAGGAAATAACACATATGCTTTGGACTGAAGAAATGTTTCACACGAAAAAACCAATTATTGCCATGCTGCATCTGGATGCCCTTCCGGGAGATCCCAGGTATTCTCCGGATAATGATATGAAGATAACTGTGGCACACGCCAGAGCGGATCTTAGAGCACTGCAGGAAGGCGGTGTGGACGGGATTCTGTTCTCCAACGAATTCAGCCTTCCATATGAGCGGAATATGAGCTTCGTCACGCCTGCCAGCATGGCGCGGATCATCGGAGAACTGATGAGTGAGATTAGAGTGCCATTTGGAGTGGACTGCATCTCAGACGGTCTGGCCACTCTGGAGCTGGCTGCTGCCGTAGGCGCCGATTTTGTGCGGGGAACCTTCTGTGGCGTCTATGTGGGAGACGGCGGACTGTACAATAATGACTTTTCAAAGCTTCTGAGGCGCAGGGTGGCCCTGCCCCTTGAAAAACTTAAGATGCTCTATTTCATCAACCCCGAATCTGACAGGAATCTGGATACCAGACCGCTGAAGGATATTGCCAAGTCCACGATTTTCAAGGCCCATCCGGACGGGTTATGCATCTCCGCCTCGGCCGCCGGGCAGGATGTGGACGATGAGCTGGTGGCACAGGTGAAGGCAGCAGCTCCGGAGGTGGTGGTTCTGTGTAATACAGGGTGCCGCAGGGACACAATAGAGCAGAAACTGGCTACAGCGGATGCTGCGGTGGTGGGGACTACATTTAAGGAAAACGGGGATTTCTTCGCACGCGTGGACGCAGCACGCGTGAAAGAATTCATGGAAGTGGCAAAAGCATACCGGGAAAGCCTATGAACAGAAAACTGATTGCAATGGATTTGGACGGAATGGCCGGAAGGCATGTGCGTGAAGACTAATTAAAAAGATTGGGTTGGAGGCGAGAAGCCATCGCCCGCTGGGCTGTATACAACAGAAGCCGGCGAGTGATGGCTTTTTTTGGTTTGAAAATATCTTGCATATATCTGATGGAAAGATTTGATCTTAAGAGTGATTGGCTTAAAATCAGATTAATATGGATAATATGCACTATAATATAGATAGAATTATGTGAAAAATAATAAATTGACACAAATATTTTGATCTGATATACTTCAAGTGGTATAAAAAACTTAAAACATATATATTTAACTTAAGAGGAGTGGAAAAATGAAGGTTGCTGCTATTGGAGACAACTGCATTGACGTGTATGAACGGATTGGAAAGAAATACCCCACCGGCAATGTAGTGGATACAGGAGTCAATATTCAAAAGCTGGGAATTTCCGTATCCATTATCAGTACCACCGGTTCCGATGAAAACGGAAAATGGATGGTGGAGACACTGTCCAGAGAAGGGCTGGATCTGAGCCACTTCAAAGTGGGAGACGGGCCGACTGCCATCACTTACATGGATATGGACGGGCTGGACCGGGTGCACGGTGAGTATGTGGAGGGGGTGCTGGAACATATTATCTTTGACGATGAGGATGTCCGTTTTGCTGCCGCCCATGACCTGGTGCATACTGCTCTGTGGGGAAAGGCGGAGGATGTCCTGCCAAAGATCCGTCAGCTTTCAGGCGCACAGATCAGCTTTGACTATGCAGACAGGCTGGACCACGAACTGGTTGAGAAAACCCTGCCATATGTGGACTACGGTTTTTATTCCTACCACAAGGAGCGGGATGCATTTATTGAATCCTACTTAAAGGATAAGGTGAACAGAGGCATGAAGGTTGCAGTGGCCACCTTTGGTAATAAGGGGAGCCTGGCCTATGACGGCAACCAGTTTTATGAGGGAGGCATTTATCCTGCCCGGGTGGTGAATACGGTGGGAGCAGGGGACAGCTTTATCTCTGGATTCCTCTATGAAGTTCTGAATGGGTCGGACGTTGAAACATGCCTGGACACAGGTGCGAAGATAGCTGCCAAAGTGGTCAGCATCTTCAATCCCTGGGAGGAATGAGATGATGAGAAAACAGGTTCTCTGTTATGGTGATTCCAATACCTGGGGCTACATGCCCGGGATTGGAGCCAGATATGAGGAGAATGTCCGGTATCCGGGAGTTATAGCCGAATCCCTGGGAGAGGAATACCGGATTGTGGAGGAGGGGTTAAATGGACGGACGACTGTGTTTTCTGACCGGATGGAGCCAGAGCGCTGCGGAATCGAACACCTGCTTCCGTTTCTGCTGTCCCACCTGCCCCTTGATTATCTGGTAATTATGCTGGGAACAAATGATACGAAAAGCCATTTCCATGTCAATGCCAGAGAAATCGGATACGGTATGGAAGAGCTCCTGATCAGGGCCAGGCACATTCTGGATATCAGGGGATTTAAAGCTGAAATCATACTGGTGGCCCCGGTTCCCATTCATCCCGAGGCTGATCCCATGTTTGACCGGGAATCCTGGAAGAAGAGCGGGGAGCTGGCACTGATTTACCGGGATCTGGCCCATACATACGGCTGCCTGTACCTGGACGGGGGATCAATCACCAGGGATGTGGGGGAGGATGGAATCCATCTGAGTGTCCAAGGCCACCGGGTATTGGGAGAAGCAATTGCAGCGATCATAAAAGAACACGAACAAAGCCAGCTTACTAAGCTTGTAAAGGACCTGACTGAGTAAGTCGGCATGTATCGCACATAAGCGGTCAGCTTAGGACCGCTGCGTGCTCATAACAAAGGGGGTAATTAATTATGAAACTTGGAATGTTTACTTCTGGCTACCAACGCAATCCGCTGGAACACTGCTTTCAGGACGCAAAGCGTTTTGGTTATGATTTCATCGAGCTGTGGGGCGGCAGGCCTCACGCCTTTGCGCCGGATTTAAAGGCAGGGGAGATTGAAGACGTAAAGCGCCTGATGGATAAATATCAGATGCCGGTTCTGGGATTTACACCAGAGCACAACGCCTATCCTTATAATTTTATGATTGGAAGCCAGCTGCAGAGGAAAGACGCAGTGGATTACTTAAAGCTGTGTCTGGATATGGCAAAGGAGTTGGGCTCTGATTATATGCTGGTGTCCCCGGCCCATGCCGGATACCTGGCAACCTATGAGGAGATCTGGTCCCGCATGGTGGACACATTGAGAGAGCTGACCGGCCACGCTGAGAAGGTTGGCGTAAAGCTGGTGGTGGAGACACTGACGCCCTATGAGAGCAATGCGTTTAAGAGCGCCAATGACCTGATTGAGCTGTTTAAGCGCATTGATTCTCCCTATCTTGTTGGCATGTGCGACGTGGTGCCGCCTTTTGTCCAGCATGAAAGCATCATGGCTTACATTGACAAGCTGGGTGAAAAAATGTATCACATGCACATTATTGACGGGGATCAGGGAACAGACAGCCACATTGTTCCCGGCGAAGGTTCCATACCGCTTCCGGAGCTCTTTAAGGAGCTGAAGGATGCCGGATATGAGAAGACAGCCACATTGGAGCTGGTGACAGGATATATCAACGAACCCAGGCTGTATGCCAGGAGAGCCATTGATAACGTCCGCGCCTATATGAGGGAAGCTGGTTTCTAACAGACAAACTGGAAGGAAGACTAATCATGTTTATTGACATTCATGTACATCCGGCGTTTTATGAGCCTATCAATGAGGACGCCAAGGTGGAGGAGTTAAGGCATGACGCCCTGGACATCCACTTAAACGGAACGGCGCCTTTGCAGCACATATTCAACCAGATGCACTGCGCGGGGCTGGACCGCCTGTGCTTGCTGCCGGAGGACTATTCCACAGAGTACGGCAGGCCGCTGGTGACAAATGAGGAGATCAAAAGGCTGGTGGATCTGGCGCCGGACCGCTTTATTGGTTTTGCAGGTGTGGATCCCCTGGCCGAGGGCGCTGCGGATAAGCTGGAGCACGCGTTTGGCGATCTGAAACTCAGAGGATTGAAGCTTCATCCATCCAGGCAGCATTTTTATCCGTCGGATAAGCGGCTGAATCCGATTTACGACATCTGCGAGAAGTATCGCAGGCCTATAATCTTTCACAGCGGAATGTCCTGGGAGCCCAATGCTCTGGCAAAATACTCCAGACCCATTGAGTTCGAGGAGCTGGCAGCCACCAGGCCAGGCCTGAAGATCTGCCTGGCCCACTTCGGCTGGCCCTGGGTGCAGGAGGCAGCCATGCTGATGCTGAAATACCCTAATGTTTATGCAGATACGGGGATTTTGTATTTTGACAATGCTTTGGAATTTTACAAGAGGGTGTTTAACCATGACATCCCCGCCACATGGATTGACCGCAGTCTGCGGCACCAGGTAATGTTCGGAAGCAACAATCCGCGTTTTGAACAGATCCGCATGGCGGACGCCATTTCGCGTCTGGGCTTCAGAGAGAGTACCCTGGAACTGATCAAAGGCGGCAATGCCATTGAATTTCTGGGCGGATTAGAAGATACTTTCACCGGCAATGTTTCCGGGGAAAGGTAAGGAGGGATACCAGTGGTAAGCACAAGTTCAATTACAATCCTGACAACGGAATACAACCAGATGATACGGATTACCGGTGAAATCGAAAAAGCCGTGAAGGAAAGCGGAATTCAAAACGGGATTGCCAACGTAATCAGCAGGCACACAACTACCGGAATTACGGTGAATGAGTCCCTGGAATGCCTGGAAAGTGATATATCGGAGTTTCTGGCCAGGATGGCCCCTGAGGACTGGCCATACGCCCACGCCAGAATGCTCCGTGACTACGGTTCTACGGCCGGCAATCCCACAGGTCACTTAAAATCACTTCTCACAGGAAACCACTGCCATCTGCTGGTAAGCGGTGGCTGCATCCAAAAGGGAGGGGCTCAGGAGGTTTACTTTTGTGAATTTGACGGACCGGCCCAGAGAACAATACTCATCCAGGTGATGGGGGAGTAGCGGTTTCAATCAACAGATGCACGTCCCCGGGGACGTGAAGTCATATATGGGTAAGGGGAACCTATCTAACAAAAATATAAATTAAAGGAGAAAGAGTATGTCAAACGTTAAAACACCGGAACAAAGTGACAACGAATTAAAACGGAAGCTTGGTCTTGGCGCCGTAATCGCTCTCGGAGTCGGCACGACAGTAGGATCCGGAATCTTCTCATCACTGGGTGAGGTGGCGGGAGCAGCGGGAAGCAGTCTGTTTTTGGTACTGTCTTTCCTGATCGGCGGAATGCTGCAGATCCCGGCCAACTTCTGCTATGCGGAGCTGGCCAGCGCATTCCCTGAGGACGGCGGACAGTATGTTTACTTTAAGGAAGCGGGCTCACGTCCTCTGGCATTCCTATGCGGATGGATCAGCTTCTGGGCCACCGACCCACCGTCCATCTCCATCATGGCCCTGGCCATTGCCAATTACCTGGCGTTCTTCATTCCGGTGCACGGTTTGATCCTCCGTCTGGTGGCAGTTGGTTTCGTGCTGATTTTCATGTTTCTGCATCTGCGCTCTGTAGAAGGTGGCGGTAAATTCCAGACCATAATCACTGCTTTGAAGGTCATTCCCTTTGTGCTGATCATCGGCATCGGTATCTTCTTCATTAAAGGAGACTTATTCCTGTCCTCCGTGCCACTGGCAGGTGTGACTGCAACCGGTTTTACTGCTCTTCTGGCCGGTATCTCCGCCACCACATGGTCCTTTGACGGCATGGCAGCTGCCTGCTATATGTCCGGAGAGATCAAAGAACCCAAGAAAAACCTGCCCAGAGGACTGATCCTCACTGCATTTATCGTACTTGCCCTGTATGTTGGCCTGACCCTGACCGCTTCCGGCCTGCTGTCTGTTAATGAGCTGGCTGCCTCCGAGGCTCCTATCGCACTGCTGGCATCCAAGATCCCGGTTATCGGCGGATATGCGGGAACCATCGTGGCAGTGATGGCAGTGATCGTGGTAATCGGATCTCTGTCCAGTTGTATCATGTTCCAGCCGCGTATTGAGTATGCTATGGCGAAGGATGGCCTGTTCTTCAAAGCGTTTGGCAAGGTTCATCCCAAGTATGAGACTCCTTACTTCTCCATACTGGTTCAGTGTGCAGTTGCAATTGTTCTGATTTTCGCCACCTCACTTTCCGACCTGCTTGGTTACTTCACTCTGGTAGCTCTGTTAAAGAACTTCCTTACCTTTGGCACTATTATCGTGCTGAGAAACAAGGCACATTACAAACCTGCATACAGGATGCCTGCAAGGCCTCTGATGGTGGGTGTGGCTATGCTGATCACAGGAACCCTGATCTGGTCAACCTTTATCTGGGCGCCTATGGCAGGTATCACCTGTGCACTGATCGCCGTGGCTACAGGACTTCCTGTATATTACTTCTGGGAGAGCCGGAATAAGAAGGCAGCGGCCGGGAAATAGCAGTTTTCTCCAATTGGAGAGATTGACACTTTGGGGCAGATGTTCTACTATTGAAGATAGTGAAACAATATTTGTATTTTAATTATGAAAATAAAAGGAATGTCTGCCATGAGTTTAGATCGCCAGAAGCCTCGGGACGAGGCAATGGAAAAAATTGAAAATTATATTATTAAAAATCATTTAAAACCGGATGAGAAGCTTCCTTCCGAGCGGAGCATGTGCGAGATGTGGAATTTTAACCGGTCCACCCTCAGAAGCGCAATCAAGCAGCTGATTCTGGAAGGAAAAATCTATAACAAGAATGGTTCTGGAACCTATGTGGCCAGGGAAAAACTGGTCCGCAACCTTCAGGATGTCTACGGGTTTTACCAGACAGCGCAGATTGCGGGGCGGGAGGTCGATACAAAGGTACTCCTAGTAGATTTCTGTGAGACTCCCAAGAATATTGGGCGCAAAATGAAACTGCTGCTGGGGCATAAGCTGATACGGCTTGTGCGTCTGCGCTATCTGGACGGGATGCCGGTGTTGATTTCCACCATCTATCTGGATGCCCAGCGCTTTGCCGGGCTGGAAAAGATCGATTTAGACAAGGTTTCTCTCTACGATGTGCTGAAAGAACAGTATGGTGTGGAGGTTTCCGGCGGTATGGAGAAGCTGAGCATCGCTTACTGTGATGAGGAGGAAGCTGGTTATCTGGAGATTGAAGAAGGTGCTCCTGTGATTTATCAGTCAGGTGTGACGATGGATCAGCAGGACGTGGTGTTTGAATATTTTAAGGAGATCACCCGGTCAGAATACGTTTGCTTCGCAAGCGAGCTTACGAGAAGATGAGTTCCTTTTTGGCAAATGAAGGAATAAATTACGAAACTGGCTGCAGTTTGCTATAACTGTATGGCTGTCTATGACAGTACCGGGAACGCTTACCCAGGCGGTAGCGCGTCTTGTAAGATACCGGGGAACTTCGGGAGACCGTGAAGGAGCTTAAGGAAAAAGGTTCTGAGCTGGTAATATTGCACATAAGCGGCAAAAGGACAACCGCTAAGTGCTCATAACAAGGAGGAAAAAAGTTGGCCAAAACAGCAGAGGTGACTTACAATTTACCGATTTATCTTCAGCTTCGAGAAGTGGTACGTTCTAAAATCGAGGAGGGGGAGTATGCTCCCGGTACGGCCATCCCTTCGGAAAATGTTCTGGCAGGCACCTACGGAATTAACCGTCTGACCGTCCGCAGCGCCATTGACGCGCTGGTGAATGAGGGTCTGTTAAAGCGTGTCCAGGGCAAGGGCGTGTATGTTGTGGCCCAGATCGAGAGGGACTTAGAAGTGTTGGGCGGATTTACCCAGACCATGGATGAAAAGCATGTGCAGAATAAGCGCAAGATCCTGCTGAAAGGCCAGCGGAAGGCCGGAGAGAAGTACGCGGCAGTCTTTGGAATCGATGAGGAAGATATGCTGTATTATATCAAGCGTCTGGACTATGCGGATGAAGACCCCATTGCCATTCAGGAAATCTATGTTCCCTATAATCTGGTACCCAAGATGGAAGGGATCGACCAGACCGTGTTCAGCATGTTTGAAATCTATAAATTCTATGGGATTAACCCGGTGAGGGCATGGCAGACCCTGGACCTGGTTCAGCTAACCCAATCCGATGCCAGGCTGATTAATATCAACAAAGACCAGACGGTATTCCTGTTCTCCTGTACCACCTATGACGAGGATGACCGTGTGATAGAATATTCGAAATCTTATACTCGTGGAGACAAGTGCAACTTCAAGGTGCATTTTCACAAGTAGAAGGAAGGGGCAATTATGTTAAAGTTTATTGAACAGAAGCAGATTGACAATGTAAACGGCGTTCTGGCCCTGCGGCCGGAGATAGAGAAAGTTGTGGACGAAATCCAACAGAGAGGTTTTGATGGAATTTATTTCATGGGAATCGGCGGAACCTGGGCTTCCGGCATGCAGGCGGAGATCTATATGAGGGGCAGAAGTTCCATTCCGGTATATGTGGAGAACGGGGCGGAGTTTATCACCACCGGCAACAAGCGTTTCACCAAAGATTCCATTGTGATTTTCTCATCAGTGACGGGAAGCACCGAGGAGATGGTGAAGGCCATTGAGAAGGTACGGGAAGCCGGCGCCAAGGTGTTTGGTTTCATCGACAAGCCAGATGCTCCCATGGTGAAGCTATGCGACTGGTGCATTTCCTACCCCATGAATGAGCAGTTGAAATTCTATATGGTGGCCAACCGTCTGATGTTCAACAACGGGGAGTTCCCTGAGTATGACCAGTACAACGCAGAGATGGAGGCTCATCTGGCCCGGGCTCTGGTGGAGGTTGAGAAGGAAGCAGACCAGTGGGCGGCCGGATTCGCCAGGGATAAATATGTGTATTTCAAGGCCCGGCCGGATATGCCCCACTACTTTGTGGGCGGCGGTAACCAGTGGGGAGCCACGTACTCCTATGCGATGTGCTACTGGGAGGAGCAACTGTGGATCCGCACCAAATCCATCACCAGCGCTGAATTCTTCCATGGCATGCTGGAGGTTGTGGACGCGGAGACTCCTGTCACTCTGTTCATGGGAGAGGACGAGCAGCGTCCTCTGGCAGAGCGGGTGAAAGGCTTCCTGCCCAAGGTCTGCAAAAACTACACTGTCATTGATACCAAGGATTATGAACTGAAGGGAATCAGCCGGGAATTCAGAGGTTCTGTTTCACATCTTGTAATGCATGCGGTGAACAACCGTGTGGATGCCCATATGGAGGAGGAATTCCGTCATCCTATGGTGATCCGCCGTTACTACCGCCAGTTTGACTATTGATGAGGGGAGGCAGGCTAAAATGTCGAAGATTACTATGGATCAAATCGGGGTAATGAGCGTCCAGTACGTCCATTATTCCCTGGAATATTATCTGGACTCCATGAAAGAATGCGGTCTGAAGCACGTGGATCTCTGGGGAGGAATTCCTCACTACTGCAGGCTGGACTATCCCTTTGCGGAAGACGCCGGAGCCAAACTGGACTCCATCCGGAAAATGATGGATGAGCGGGGGCTGGATGTGGCGGTTTACACCCCGGAGACCTTATCTTATCCCTACAGCTTTTCAGATCCCCAGGAGGCGGTGAGAAAGCGCACAGTGGATTATTTCCGTATGGCCATGGATGATGCTCTGGTGATGGGCACCAATAAGGTTTTTCTAAATTCCGGCTGCGGTCTCCTGGATCTGCCAAGGGAGGAGTCCTTTGCCAGGCTGGTGGACACTTACAAAAAGATAGCGGCAATTGCGGAGAAAAAGGGGATTGAGCTGGTGCTGGAACAGCTCCAGCCATATGAGAGCAATCTGGTGCTGAATCTGACGGATGTCAAGCGTGTCCTGGACGAGGTCAATTCTCCGGCGCTCTGCGTATGTGTGGATGTGGTAGCCATGGCTGTGGCAGGGGAGGAGCTGAAGGACTACTTTGAGGTTCTGGGCACTGACAAGATCAAGCTGATCCATTTTGCCGATACGTGCCATTATATTCTGGGGGATGGGGAGCTTCCCTTAAAGGAATATCTGCAGACGCTGGAAGCGTATAACTATACTGGAGTCGTAGATCTGGAAATCAACGACTCCATTTACTGGGATGATCCTCATGGATCCATTGTAAAATCGGTGGAATGGTTGAAGAAAAATCTGAATTAGAACATATGTATGAAAAGTAAATGGTACCCTGATAGTAAGATACAGAAAAAGAGTCTGTACTTAACTATCAGGGTATTTTTTGCATAAATATCCTTGGACCTTACAGAAGCGGCTCTTGCAGCGGAAAGGTACGAATGACAAGTCATCACAAAGAGGGCAGCCGTACTAGGTACCACTCTCAAGGGGATAGCTCTTAAGTAATATTTTGAACCTTTTATAAATTAAAAGCTTTTCTGAATTCTCTTGACCCAATCCCGTGAACCTCCTGAAAGGCAGAGATAATTTAGATGCATTTTTATAGCCGCAGAGCTCCGAAATATCCCGGATACCTAGATGGTCTGCAGATAAAAGCTGCATGGCCCGTTTCATTTTTTCTCTGCGGATATATTCATAAAGGGGAAGAAGATAAATGTTTTTAAAGCTGAGACGTAATTTGCTCTCGCTCATCCCTGCTATTTTTGTCAATTCTTCCATTGGCGGAACCTGGAGAATATTTTCGTCAATTTTCAGTTTTACTGAGCTGATATCCAGGATGTGACACTTTCCAGTTTGCAGGATAATATTTCCATGGTGCTGCAGGATACATTCCTTTTTAATGGAACCGTGTATGAGAATATTATATACGGATGGAAGGATGCTTCAAGGGAAGATGTCCTTGGGGCGGCAAAAGCAGCCAATGCCCACGATTTCATTGAAAAAAAAGAAAATGGATATGATACGTTTACCGGAGAAAGGGGCGTTTTGCTGTCCGGGGGACAGAGACAGAGAATTGCCATTGCCCGTGGGATTTTAAGAAATTCTCCGATCCTGATCTTAGACGAAGCCACCTCTGCTCATATCACCCTGATGATTGCCCACAGGCTTTCTACCACCCGTGAGGCTGATTTGATCGTAGTGCTGGATGGGACTGGCATTGCAGAAATGGGAACCGCAGCAGGAGTTTCATAAAAGCTGCTTCCCATCCCCGGCCTCAATAAATTTAGCCGGAGAACAGCCGATATACTTCTTAAACACCTTAATAAAATACTTATATTCAGAAAACCCCACCATTTCTGCGATTTCATAAATTTTATACTGATCTGATTTCAGAAGTTCCACAGCCTTTTGCATCCGGTAGCGGTTTAAAAAGTCGTTGAAGGTGTAGCCGGTCTCGCTTTTGAATTTCGTATTTAAGTAGGTACAGGAAAGGTTATATTCTTCGCTTAAATCGGTTAAGGAAAGGCGGGAAGAGTAATGCGCTTTTATGAACTTTACCATGGCGTTCACATGTTTGTTTTTGAAGGTGACGGTTTCTGAAATATCTGTTTCTAAAATGCCCAGCTTTTTCTTCTCCATATGGATTTGCCGGATATATCCCTTCAACCGTGTATTTGCTTCCAGCTTTTCGGTTATCTTGTGGATTGCATCATAAAGTTCTGTAAACTCCACAGGTTTTAACAGATATTCTGTGACCCCAAGGCGAATCGCTTTTTTGGCAAATTCAAATTCACTGTAACCTGACAGGATAATGGATTCATAGCTGTATTCTTTAATGCTTTCTTCTAACATCTGCAGACCATTCATAATGGGCATGTTAATATCTACAATGACGATGTCGGGCTCATTGTCTTTGATCTTTTGAATGCCATCGACTCCGTCTATGGCTTCGCCTACCACCACGCAGTTGAGCTCCTGCCAATTTACCATGAACATCAGACCTTTTCTGATGATATCTTCGTCTTCTACAAGTAAAACCTTATACATAATAATCCTCCATATCTGCCGGCATGGTAACGGTGACCCGTGTGCCGGAACCTGGCTGGCTTTCAATTGTCAGGCCATATCCGGGACCATATAACAGCCGGACAACACGATGGGAATTATAGAGACCGATATGCTCCTTATATTCATCCTCCGACTCCAGTCCGGCCCGGAGACTGGCAAGGCGTTCTCCATCAATGCCGCTTCCGTCATCCTCCACACACAGCTCCAGCAGATCCTCATGGACGTGTCCGGTGATCGTAATGGAGATGGAGTGGGTGTTTTTCATGCCGTGAACCAGGGAATTCTCCACAACTGGCTGAAGCAGCAGCTTCGGAATCCGGTATTCCAGCACTTCCTCCGGAATGTCAATATGATATTTCAAACGCCGGTTATAGCGCATTTTTTGTAACAGGAGATAGTCGTTAATATATTCAATATCCGTTCTGAGTGAGACAATGGTGCTGCCATAATGGATGCTGTAGCGCATGAGGCTGGCGAAAGACTGAACCATGTCAGAAGCTTTTGCTGCATCGATCATAATTTCATACCGGAGGGTCTCCATAACATTGAAAATAAAATGAGGGTTAAATTGTTCTTCTAATTGTTTGATTTCCATGATCCGCTTTCGTTCGGACAGTTCATTGTTATAAGTCAACAGTTCTTCCCGCTGTATTACCATGTGACGGTATGCATCATCCAGCTTCTGGAATTCATCGAATACTTTAGAGCGGAGCTGATAGTCCATATTGCCCTTTCCCATTTGTTCGATGGATCTCTGGAGTTCATTGATGGCCAGCAGGTTTTTCTGGGTAATGTGTTCGGTTACAGGCAGCGAAATGATCACCAGAAGGATTCCTACGGTAAGCATGAATATAAAGCCGTAAAACAGCAGGCCTTTCTGATATTCAATGGAAACCAGTGAATATAAGATCAGAGTACTGCCAGGAAGTGAACTTTTTTGAATGTGATATTGTTTTCCATTGACTTTTACCACATTTCCTTCCTGCCAGTCCATCCGATATTTTCCCGATGGGTATTTGTCCATGGGGTCGGTCTGCTGACGGCTGATAGAAAAGATGAGGTTATCATACCGGTCCGTGATGATTACATCATCCAGAGGATATTTGCGGATGATCTCATAAAGATAGGAATCCAGCAGGTCAAAAAACAGATAACCGATAGGGCTGCCCTCCTTTACTACGGCTTTGCCAAGAATTAAATCTCCGGCCTGCCCATGGGCATAGTTTAACCGGCTTGGCAGTGAGAAAATCTTATCAGGCTGTTCCTGCATCTGACTGGTCATGCGGCGAAAGATATCACTGTCAAGGAAAATCTCCTGATTGCCGGCAAACAGATTGCTGCTGACAATGCGTCCGCTCTGGTCTAAGAGTATGAAGGATGACCGGATTGTCTGGGCATTGGTAAAGTCATAAAGAAGCCGGTTATTTGCGGTTATGATGGCAGAGTCTGTGCTGTTCAGTGCGGTCAGCAGATCCCGACTTTGGGAAAGCTGGGTCAGTCCCTGCTGGTAGAGCAGGAATTGTTGATCCAGGATAGCGGATAACTGATTGTGATTTCTTTTATTGAGGCCGGAGATGATCCACTGTACATTGATCAATAGAAATAAAAGCACCAGTACAAATAACAGTGAGATGATGGAAAGTGCATATTTGATAAAGGATTTTTTTATGTAGTTTTTGTACTGGTTACTTTTCATGGGGTGGGGCCTCCAAATTGTATGGAATGTATGGTTGATGGTTGGGGGGACAGTTATTATATTATGAAAGCGACGGGGTAAAGGGGGATTTGGTGAATGGAATACGATAGTGGGCGCTTGGGTCTATTATACCATAAGTCCGCAGTGCAGCTCATAAAACCTGCGGTTTTATGAGCTAACGGGCATTCGCCCTATGAAATAAGTCATGAAAGGATTTTCTTATGTGCAAGCACAACGAAAATCTTTTCATGACTTATTTCGCACTGCTCATTGCTTTCGCTAAATGCTGATATCGCTGTTGCCTGTTATTTTGAAGAATAAAAGCAGGGATATGATACTGGTCAGGGTTAAGATGGTAGAGTAAGCGGCTGCATTGCCAAAGTTGCTTCTAATGACCTCAGCGTAAATGGCTACAGTCAGCGTCTGGGTTTTGCTGGTATAGAGGATGATAGAAGAACTCAGCTCGCTGATTAAGGTGATCCAGCTCATAATGGCACCGGATAATACACCGGACATCATCATAGGTACTGTAATTTTTGCAAATGATTTCGTCTCTGAACATCCCAGACTGATGGCAGCTTCCTCCACACTGGGGCTGATCTGTCCGATGATGGCAGTACTGGAACGGATGGTGTAGGGCATGCGGCGGATGGACAGTGAGATAACAATAATGAGGGCGGTACCACTGAGGAGAAAGGGTTTTGTGTTAAATGCATATAAAAATGAGATACCCAGTACAGAGCCTGGTATGATGTATGGGAACATGGTGACCGTATCAAGGATATTCGTCAAAAATGATTTTTTCCGTACAGTCAGGTACGAGATTAAAACGCCCAGCACCACAACAATAGCGATGGCACACAGCCCGAATAAATAGGTGTTGAAAATGGCGCTGTTGTTATTCTTCGAAAACAGTGTGTTTCGGTAGTTATCAAGAGAGAATCCGCCGGTGTATACGCTTCCGCCTCCGGTAGCCAGGAAGGAGGTGAAAATAACCGTAAACTGGGGAAGGATGGCGATTAAGACAATCAGGTATACAAACAGGTGGGATAATACATTTTTAAGACCAGTGCAATTTTCTGCTTCCATAGGCTTCAATGCGGTCATGGAATAGGTATAGCGGTTTCCAAGGTAGCGCTGGAAGAAGAACAAAAGCAGGGTGATGCCGATGATAATTACACAGAGTGCAGCAGCAAAATGGTCATCCGTACTGACCTCGCCCATAAACTGGCTGTACATCAAAACCGGAAATGTCTTATAGCCTTCACCAATGAGCATAGGGGTACCAAAGTCGGAGAACACTCTCATAAATACCAACAGGGAGCTGGCAAGCATGGTGGGCATGACCAGTGGCAGGATCACCTGGAGAACTCTCTGCACGGTACTGCAACCCAGGCTTTCAGCGGCTTCATTTAAGGAGTTATCCAGGTTTTTTAGAGCGCCTGAGATATACATATAAACCAGTGGAAAGGATTGCAAAGAGAAGACCAGAACAATACCTGCAAATCCATAAATTCCGTTTAACTTCACATGAAACAGATTGTTTAGGATCCTGGTAATAAAGCCGTTGCGCCCCAGTAACTGGATCCAGGCATAAGCTCCGATAAATGGCGGAGAAAGATAGGACATGACGATCAGGATATTTAAATACTTACTTCCTTTGATTCGTACACTTCGCAAAACATATGCCATAACCAGACCCAGAAGAGCCGCCAGCAGGGTGGAAACGATGGTGACTTTAAAACTGTTTACCAGAGTGCTCCAGTAATATTTTCTTGCAAAAAATTTACCGAAATATCCAAGACTGAAGGAACCATCCTGGGAGAGCACGCTCTTATATAATATCAGAATTAAGGGGTAGACAACGAAAATGAGAAAAAGGCCAAGGATCCCCAGTGCCATAGCTACCCAGATATTGAACTTCTTTTCTCCAGCATATCTCATACCTGATCCCTCCTGACCACAAGATTTCTATTTCCGTCTTCTGTATAAATGTTGATTTTTTGAGGCTGCACAGCAAGACGAATCTGAGAACCATCCGGAATGATATCCCAGATATCGGAATTCTGAATGACTTCGATTTCCTGACCGTCAGCCAGGACGACAAAATAATGGGTGGTAATGCCAAGAAAAACACTGCTTTTTACTGTCGCAGGGATGCCGGTGCCGTCTGCCTGGTTGATAATGAATTCTTCGGGGCGGATGGATACCTTGATATTCTGTCCGTCTTTCACTTCCTGGCTTAACTGATCCATGGGCACGGTATAATCCTGAATCTCAATGGAAGTCTGCCCGTTTTTAACCGATGTTTCACCGGAGAGGATATTGGATAAGCCGATAAAGGTGGATACAAATAAGTTTGCGGGACGCTGATAGATGTTCTTAGGCGTATCGATTTGTTGGATGACACCGCCGTTCATGACAGCGATCCGGTCTGATACGGCAAGAGCCTCCTCCTGGTCATGAGTTACATAAACCGTGGTGATGCCGATCTGCTGCTGAATGCGCTTAATGGCATTTCTCATTTCCACACGAAGCTTTGCATCCAGGTTTGACAGCGGCTCATCCATCAGGAGAACTTCAGGATGGATGACGATTGCCCGTGCTAAGGCGACACGCTGCTGCTGGCCGCCTGACAGCTTGGCGGGCATACGATTTTTTAAATGGTCTATTTTTACGATTTTTAAGATTTCATCCACCTGGGCCTCAATTTGTGATGCAGGTATTTTTCTGTTTTTCAGTCCAAAAGCTACATTATCTCTGACTGTCATATGAGGGAAAATGGCATAGTTCTGGAAGACCATGCCCATGTTTCGTTTGTTGGTGGGGATGTTGTTTATTACTTTCTGGTCTACCTTGAATTCACCGCCCTCGATGCTGTTAAAGCCGATGATCATTCGAAGCAGGGTTGTCTTGCCGCAGCCGGATGGTCCCAGCAGGGTGAAAAACTCTCCGGGCTTAATATCCAGTGATAATCCATTGATAATGGTATCTTTTCCAAATCGTTTTACTGCATTTTCTATACTGATTGCTACTCCCATAGTTGGTTTCTCCTAACATACTCCATATTTTTTGGTACAAAAAAACTGCCCCTGACTGAGTCCCAGGCAGTCTTTTTGTTTTGATCGATGCAGTTTATTAATCCATGGATGTTTCCAGGTGCTCACTGAACAGATTGGTGATTTCTAATTTGTGTTCTGCTACCCATCCCTCATCGTAATTATCAAATAATTTAATCTCGCTTTGAGGTTTCATATAATCAGCCAGAGTGGCATCTTTTCTCAGAGGCCGTACGGTAAGTGTGGAACCGACTGCATTCTGGATCTTCTCAGACAGCATGTAATCTACAAATTTCTTTGCATTTTCCGGATGCTTGCAGTCTTTTAAAATCTGTACGGACTCACCGGGGAAGATGGCTCCTTCTACCGGGAATACAACTTCTACTGCGGCACCTTCCTTGACATAGTTGGCAGCAGGATCTTCCCAGGTTAAGCCAACCACATACTCGCCCTCAGCCACGCCTTTATATACCTGGCTGGAGCTGTTGCTCATCTTACCGTCTAAGTTGGCGATGAACTTGTCTACATAAGCCCATGCTTCGTCTGAAAGGGGATCGCCGTCTTTGCCCATACCGTAAAGCATAGCCAGCAAGGACTGGAATGCGGAACTGGAGTTTACTGGATCGCCAAATGCGATTTTTCCCTTTAATTCCGGATTTAATAAATCCTCGAATCCCTGGATCTTCATATCGCCTTTTAAGTCTTTATTTACGATCATAACCGTAGGATCTGCAAATGCAGGGGTAAAGTAACCGGTGGTGTTTTTGAATGCATCAATCATGTTGCCGTCTTCGGATGATACATATTCCATGAATAAGTCTTTTGAGGCGGATAACATGGTCTGGTCAGCTACCCAGAAGATATCGCCAAGAGGATTGGCCTTTTCTGACTGAGCTCTCTTTAAAAGCTCTCCGGTGCCGGCTACTACCACCTCAACTTTAATGCCTGTGTCCTTTTCAAATTCCGGAATCACGGCATTGTTTAAAGATTCGCCGCGGGCGGTATAGACTACCAAAACCGGTTCCTCCTCTTCTGGTGTCTGAGCAGCGGCTTCGGTTTTTTCGTTGTCAGCCGGTGCTTTGGTATCTGCCTCTTTCCCGGAGCTGCAGGCGGTGGCTGTCAGTGCCATAGCTAATATGACTGCTGATAATAGTGCTGTTTTCTTCATGTGATTCTCTCCTCCCTATGGGTGTTACACTGATTAATCTGATAGTTTTATTTTAGCTGTGGAGGTCGGGAATGTAAATCCGACAATATCACACAAAGGTGTAAAATACATAACATATAATGGCTGAACCTTCTATTTCCGATACCGGCAGTGCGGAAAAAATCACAAGTGGAACTTACAATGGACTATTTGGCTATGCTTGTGAACCGAATGGAAAAGAGGGTCTGTCCTTCGCCGCTTTTTACCAGAAGATCCGCCTTATGACGGTCCGCAATCTGTTTTGCAATGGCAAGCCCCAGTCCGGTGCCAGATCGGTTATCAGGACCTGGCGTTTTGTAAAAACGGTCAAATAAATGAGGCAGTTCTCCGGAAGGGATGTCTTTACCCTGGTTGATCACTGCAACCAGATAATCTCCTCTATGCTGGCTAAGTACCAGCTGCACTTTTCCGGGGGGTATGGAAAATTTCACCGCATTATCCAGGAGGATCAGGAGAAGCTGACGGATCCGCCCGTAGTCCCCTTTTGCAAGACATTCTTTTTCGGGACAGCTTACGAACAAATCCAATCCCTTTTCCTGGGTGGAACGACGGATTGCCCGTGCGGTGTCCCGAACTACATCACAAAGGTTCACTTCGTTCATTTCCAGACGGAACTGTGCATCCTGCAGCCTGGACAAATCCAGCAGATCATTGACCAGCCGCTCCAGATGTCGGCTTTCATCCAGCATTTGCCGGTAATAGTCCCATATTTCCTCTGATTTGTTTACCGTGCCGTCCAGAAGAACTTCCAGGGAACCACGCAGAACTGCTACCGGTGTACGCAGCTCATGGGATACATTTGCGACGAAATCCTGCTTAAGCTGGTCCAGGGCGGCCCGCTCCTTCTCTGTCTGTGCAAGACGGTCTGATAAAAAGTCAATGGTATGGGCCAGCTGGCCAATTTCATCGGTCTGCGCTACGCCGGTTTCGGCAGCATAATCGCCATTAGCCAGACGTAATGCGGCTGTTTTCATGCGGCGCAGGGGGGCGGTAAAGCGATAAGACAGCCAGAATGCTGCAACGCCGGAAAACAATAATGCTACAACAGCTCCGGCCGCCAGGGCTGACAAGCCCTGAAGCACGGCCTCATTCACACCGCTTGCCGGAGAATGGAGCAATACTGCACCAGTAATTCCCAATGATGTACGGATGGGTGCTCCTACAGTCAGACTGGCGCCATCCAGCAGACCTGAGAATTCCTCCCCGTAGGTAACTTCCCCCTGAAAAACCCGCCTAACAATTTCCTCCGCATGTTTAGGAAGCTGTGCATAGGAAGCAGACCGGCCATGTACTGGCGTCAGAAAGTACAGGTTTTCATCCACAATCCAGACCTCTGCCATAGTTAGTTGGTTCAGAAAACGCAGATAGGCTCCGTAGCCTCCCGTGCCGCCATGTTCCATTCCTCCCAAGCCTTCTGTCTCAAAGGAAGCCAGAGTATCAGCAATAGAAAGAGCTTTTTCTTCCATGGCGGAGCGGTTAATAGCTATTGCGTGTTTTCGGAACATAGAAACAAACACGGCTCCCAGCATGGCAGTAAATAGTAACAGTACTGCCGCAAAGCAGGCAGTCAATTTCCAGACGATTCTGTTCTTCATAGGAAAACCTCAAATTTGTATCCTACGTTACGGATAGTACGGATATCCCAGGAGGAATGGTCAGTGTCTTCCAGCTTTGCGCGGAGACGCTTTATATGGGAGTCCACCGTGCGGGGGTCACCGTAATAATCATAGCCCCACAGCAGATCCAGCAGCATTTCACGAGTGTAAGCTCTGTTTTTTCCGCTGGCAAGTGTCCATAGTATATCTGTTTCCCGTTTTGTCAGCAGTACGGGATTTTTGCTAACGGTCACGCTGTAATCTTCCAGGTTAATGGTCAGGTTCGCAATGCTGAGAATTTTTGATGTCTCTCCGTCGCTTTTTTCAATCCTGCGCAGCACAGCGCGAACCCGGGCCATGACTTCACCCGGAGAAAATGGTTTAACGATGTAGTCATCTGCGCCAATGTCAAGCCCCATAATTTTCTCAAAATCCTCACCCCGTGCAGTCACCATAATGACCGGGACATCAGATTCTTTGCGAATTTCCCGGCAAACCTGAAAACCGTCCAGTATCGGCATCATTACGTCCAAAAGGATGATGTTGGGCTTACTGAGGTGGAATACCTCAAGAGCTTGCTGTCCGTCTCGGGCCAGCACGGTATCGTAACCCTCACGCTGAGCCGTGATTTTTAAAATATTAAGTAATTGGGGATTATCATCTGCAATCAGTATAACTGCCATACCTTACACCTCCTGTCTATTTATTAAAAGAATAGCATCCAAATAAGGCAGCTTGATGGCACAAGAAAAATAAATGTCTGAAAAACAGCATAGTTCTGCCATGGAAATGACATATAGTAACGGTAATATATGCGTACCGTAAGGTAAAAAAAGAAAATTGAAAGGAGTTTTTTATTATGAAAAGAATGAAAAATATGATTGCTGGATGTGCCGCTGTGTTAGTGCTGGCTGCTGCGCCGGTTACTGCATTTGCCGGAGCCGTCTATGAAACACCTGCGGAAGCTGCTGCAGGTATTACGGGAAAAACCCTGGATGAAGTGATCGCCCTGCGCGGTTCCGGTAAGAGCTACGGCACAATTGCTGATGAAGCTGGTAAGCTGGATGAGTTCCGGCAGGCAGCACTGGATATCCGTAAGGAGGCATTGGAGTTAAAAATAGAAGATGGCACACTGACCCAGGAACAAGCAGATGCCATGCTTACGGAGATGGCCCAGAGGCAGGCCCAATGCGACGGCACCGGCTCAGGAAGGGCAGGTGCCGGCTTGGGAGCAGGCAGAGGTTGTGGTTATGGAAGCGGGGCAGGAAAGCAAAACGGCTCCTGTCTGTACCGGTAAGGGGCAATAGGAAGGGATATCCTTTCATTCACCGCAATAATGCTCTTTAATGGCCCCAATCAGTGCGGTTACCCGCTGGTCATAAATCCTGTATTCCACGTTCATACCCAATTTTTCAGATGACAAAATACCCGCTGTCTTCAATTGATTTAAATGCTGTGAGAGTGCGGAAGATGTAATGTTGGGGGTGAATTTGTGTATTTCCCCCACCGTAAGAGGGCCTTTGATCAGTGCACACAGTATCAGCAGGCGATGTTCATTGGCCAGTATTTTAAGCAGCTCCGCTATCTTTTTTGCTTGTTCCTCCACAGTCGGTACACTCCTTTCCAAGTTTAAGCCGGCAGATTTCCTGAGTCATGGTCCCCATGGGACAGTAGACACACCAGGAACGGGGACGGAACAGAATCATGGTGGCGAGACCCAGGATGGTTGAGGTCAGCATTACGCCGAAAAAGCCGAAGGCAAACTGTGCCATCCACGGAACTGCCATAGAAACATCTGCCCACTGCCAAGGAAGCTTAAATACCCATAAAAGGGTTATTGCTTCCCGCAGCGGTGCACCGGCAAAGACCTTATAGGTGTTAAAAAGCATCAGGCCGAACATGGTCATGAAAAAGGCAAGAAACCCGTACCGGAACCATCGGCTGCGCAGAAATTTGGGGGGCGGTGCATTGCGGGAGAGCTTCAGTTTGTTTCCCAGTAAGCCAAGCAATTGCCCCCTACCGCAAAAACGGTTGCAATATACCTTGTTTCCGCCGATAATAGCGGCCAGCAGAGGAATGGTAAAAAATATCATGCCCAGCCAGGCAAAGAGAATATTACACAGACCCAGGGTTAAATAAAGCAGTTCCCCGATCCAGAGAAAATCATACCATTTCTTTTTCATACGGCTGCCCTCCGTTCCTCAATTGTAATAACTGCGGCAGGGCATATTCTGGCGCATTTGCCGCAGCCGATACACATATCCTGGTCAATTCGTGCGGTGATGCCTGAAGCAATGGTAATGGCGTTCTTTGGACAGGTTGTAACACAGCACCCACAGGCCACACATTCCTTGCCGATGCGGGCGATCTTTTTTGCTTTGTTCATGAATACCTCCGTAAATAAGTATTTAAGTTATTACTAATATACTTTATTCCTTGGCCCTTGTCAAGATGACAATTTTAAAAAATTATGGCGGGTATCCCAATTTGCTTTGGCTCATAGGGATACCCGCCTCTCATAAGTTTTTTACTCCGGCTGCCAGGGGAGCCGGGAAGTTACCTTGTCCCCTTGCACAGTGTCCACTGAATTCCATCCAGAGCCCAGAACAATGCTGCTCCTATCACCGACATGACAACAATGCCGCCGTACATCTGAATGTAATTAATCCTGGACCATGCATCCAAAATGTAGTATCCCATTCCCCAACGGGTTCCATAAGCTTCTACAATCAAGAGAATGGCTAAGGAGGTTCCTGTCCCGATGCGGATGCTGGTGAACAGCTCCGGCAGTACCGCCGGCAGGGTGATATCCTTTAAGATACTTCTTTTATGGGCGCCGGCACTTTTTGCCACATTATAAATACCCTGATCGATATGCTCTGCCGCATCCCGGACCGCGACAATGATCTGGAATACTGTGGTCAGGACAATAATGAGAATTTTAGAACCATTGCCAAGCCCTAAAAGCAGCATACAGACCGGAAGCAGTGCTGTTTTGGGAACCGGGTAGGAAAAGTATACCAGAGGATGAAGAATGCGGTTTGCAACGGCAGAGGAGGCCATTAAAATTCCCACAGGAATGCCCATGAGAAGGGCAATGGACAAGCCTGCGGCCACACGGCCTAAGCTGGCTCCTATATGAAGCCAAAGCCTGACCGTTGCCACCTGGCTGAATTTACCGTAGACCGTAAAAGGTCCCGGAAGCACCGGAGTAAACAGAAAGGCGGCGAGAAGGAACCAGAGCAGATTTACAAGCAGAAACCCTTTTAAAAAGACCCACATTTTTTTCCTCATATCTCATCCGCCTTTATAATATTCTCCGTGATCTGCTGTTCCAGCGACCGATAGGCGGCTTCTGAGGGAGGTCTTACTCCCTGCCATGGGTTTTCCATAAAAAGATTGAACCTGCCGCCCCGTTTCATAACTGCGATCCTGTGGGCAAGGTAAAGGGCATCTTCCACCCGATGGGTAACAATGACTGTGGTGGGCCTTTTTTCGTTCCAGATCCGTAGAAAAAGCTCCCTTGCCCCCAGGGCCGCCCCAATATCCAGGGCAGCGAATGGCTCGTCCATCAAAAGCAGTTCCGGATTCATAAGAAACGCCCTTGCGAGAGCCACACGCTGTGCCTGTCCGCCGCTTAATGTGCCTGGATAACGGTCTAAAAGCCCATCAATCCCCAGTTCTTTACACAGGCTGGTAAGCTGTACTTCCATGTTGCTTGTATTACCCCGGATTTTCGCCGTAAACAGGCAATTTTCCTTTACTGTCTTCCAGGGCAGCAGACCGTAGTTCTGCGGGATCAGCCCGATAGAACATGTTTTGGGGCCAAGCCCGGTTCCGTCCAGAGTGACGGAACCTGTATAGGGTAGAATGCCTGCCAGGGCGTGAACCATGGTGGATTTTCCACAGCCGGAGGGACCTGCCACAGCCAGAACCGTTCCGGTCTCCAACTGCCAGGACATCTGGTCAATGACCCTATGTGTTCCGCCTTTCCCATATGTGACAGAAATATCATTCACTTTCAGCATCTGGCTCCCTCCGTTCTTCTTAGGTTTCTATTTTAACTCGCCCATTAGCTGATCAGGCTTTAAGTCCGGGCTGCATAATCCCTTCTTTGCTGCCCATTCCACAGCCGCCTGAAGGTCAGCATTCTTTGGCAGTTCATTTTTCCGGTATACAGGCAGCTTAATATTTCCTGCCAGCTCCTCAGGATAGCCTGCCGCCTTGATGACCGTGGCTTCATACTCGTCCAGGGGCGTACTGTTAAGATAATCAACCGCTTCATCGTATGCCTGATACATTTTTTTTATTGTATCGGACTTTTCGTCAATGGAGTTCTTTGTAAATGCAGATACAGCAGGATACAGCCCAACCGTGTTGGCACTTCCCAGGACTACTGCTCCATCCTTTATGGCAAGGGTGGAAAATGGTTCTGGCAAAAGGATCAGATCCACTTTGCCGTTTCGCAGCATTTCAAGCCTGTCAGGGATCCGCGGAACCACCTGCTTATCCAGATACGTATCATCCAATCCGGCATTATTTAAAATATAATCCAGGGAATATTCAATCAGTGTATTTTCTGAAATTGCAATGCTTTTTCCAGCTCCATCTTTCAGGGAAGTGATCCCTGTGTCCTTTCCGGCCAGGAGCACATAATCCCCATCCGTACAGCCGGTGGCCTTTACGTCCAGTCCGGCATTCTGATACATGCACAGACCGATGAAATCGGTAAATACCCCATCCAGTTCCCCTGCCTGAAGGGCCGCATCCCGGTCTTTTGCAGAAGAAAATACCTGCATGTCCAACTGAAATCCGTACTTTTTATCAAGCCCCTGTTCCGTAATGATAGTAAGGGGTACAATATCGGAAGAATACATGACTCCCAAATGAACGGTGGTATCCACCGGGGTCTTTGCCTTGCCGGTGCATCCGCCTAAAAGGGCGGCCGCTGCGCCGCACAGCAGCAGAGGGAGGATATTTCTGCCTTTCCAAAGGCGATGTTTTATTTTGTTTTCTCCTGAGTTTTCCATATGTTTTCCTATAATCCTTTTGAGGTTCTATTTTTTATTTTATTTCTATTCTATACTTCTTCTTTCCACCTGGCATACCGGTGGTTTTCCACTCCCAGGCAGTCCAATACCCGGCCGGCCATGAAATCTGCCATGTCATCAAGACATTTTGGTTTCTGGTAAAAGGCTGGCATGGCGGGAACGATAAAAGCGCCGCACTCTGTTAAATTCAGCATATTTTTCAGATGGATCCGGGACAGGGGTGTTTCCCTGGGCATCAGTACCAGAGGGCGGCGCTGCTTCAGCGCCACATCGGCAGCCCGTGTAATCAGATCCGGTGTAATGCCTGCCGAAATGTGAGCCAGTTTTGACATGGAGCAAGGGGCGATGATCATACCGTCCGTCAGATGGGAACCGCTGGCAGCCGCGGAAAACAGATCCCTGTTATCTTCCAGGATAAGCTGATCCGGGAATCGTTTCTTAAAGCATGCGATCCACTCACCTGCTTCCTGTCCGGTTTCGTAGGCAACTACCTTTTCCCCTGTTCCTGTCAGGATGAGCCGTACCCTGGCTCCGGCCTCAAGCAGGGCTTCTGTTGTCCGAAGACCGTAAATGCTGCCGCTTGCGCCCGTAATTCCAACTACATATTGTTTCATTGTCCGCCTCTTTTCATTGCATTAAAAGTATACATCCAAAGTCCCGAAGACCAGAAGCACGATGCTGGTGATCTGGCTGATGCTGTATGACGCAATATTAACATTTTCCAGGTGATCCGGTGATACCAGCCGGTGCTGGATCACCATCAGGACCGCGATGATTCCCAGACCTGATCCGTAAAGCACACCGAACTGGGGATATAGAAGCACTCCGGCAATGCAAAGGCAAAGCAGTGCAGCCCCATGAAACAGTGTGCTGATCAGCAATCCGCCTTTCACGCCAAATCGCACCGGAATGGAGTGAAGGCCGTTTGCCTTATCAAATTCATAATCCTGAGAGCCGTAGATAATATCAAATCCTCCAGTCCAGAGGCAGTTGGCAGCACCAAAGAAAAGCGGTATCAGGGAAAACTTCCCCGTTACCGCCAGCCATGCTCCTACGGGAGCGCAGGCACATGTAATGCCCAGAACCAGATGGCACATCCAGGTAAATCGTTTTGTGTAGGAGTAAATTGTCATCAGGAACAGGGCCAGGGGAGAAAGGAGGAGACATAACAGGTTTAAACGGGAGGCGCTGAACACCATAACCAGAAAGCAGACAGCCACCAAAGCCAGGGTTTCCTTTTTTCCGATCTGCCCCTTGGGAATCTGGCGGCCGGCTGTCCTGGGGTTTTTTGCATCGATCCTGGCATCCACTACCCGGTTTAAGGCATTGGCTCCTGTTCTGGCGCTTAAAAAGGCAAGGGCAGCCCAGAATACCACCTTTGGATCCGGCCGGCCTGCGGAAACTGCAAGAAGTGCTACTGCGGCAAAGGCCAGGGAAAAGATGGTGTGGCTGAACATGACCAGCTTCCCGTATTCATTCAGTTTATTTACTATTTTTACAATGATCGATCCCATAAGTGCTCCATTTCTCTGATACCTTTTTTCTGATCTCATCTGTCATGACGATATCTTCCGGCCAGGGACGGGTAAGACCTTCCTCCAGCCTCTTTCTTGTGGCGTCAAAAGCAGCTCTGCGGCCTTCAGTAAACATGTCTCTGGTGACGTCAATGTTGTTGAACACCCGCCACATGACTGTGGAATGATCCGAGGGATCCACATCCTCGTCCACAACTAAAATAAGGGAAGCCTTTTTTTCCTCCAGTAAAGCAAGTGCTTTTTGCCTGCCGTCCCAGGCCTGTTCCTTGGGGATGGGCAGGACCAAAAGGGATCCTTGGGTGAAGGCTTCTTTTCCCTTGCTGGTGGCGTCTATGCCAAGCCGTCCGCCATACAAGGGATAATCAGAAGAGTGATCCAGGGCATCCAAAGGCCCTTTGCTAACCACAAAATCCTCCCCGGGATGGGCATAGCGTAAGACCTCCCGCCAGACAGCAGCCGTATCACTGGGATCAATGGTTTCATCAACCGCCACGATCATCTTGGCGGTTCTCATCTGTCCCATGCCCCAGATTGCGTTCATAACGGTTCTGGCGGCTCCCGGATAGGAAGGCTTTACAGATACTACTGCGCAGTTATGGAAGACCCCCTCAAAGGGAAGATGGATATCCCGCAATTCTGGAATTGCCATTTTTAAAATGGGAAGAAATATCCGTTCCGTGGCTTTTGCCATATAACAGTCTTCCATGGGAGGCTTTCCAACTACTGTGGCAGGGTAAACCGGATGTTTTTTGCGGGTAATGGTTGTGACATGAAATTTCGGATACCAGTCTGCCAGGGAATAATATCCCGTATGATCTCCGAAAGGCCCTTCCCAGACCAGATCTTCCTGGGGATCCACATAGCCTTCCAGCACAAATTCCGCATCCTCCGGCACGTAAAGGTCGTTGGTAATGCATTTTACCATTTTTACCGGCCGTTTCCTGAGAAATCCGGCAAGCATCATCTCATCCAGCTTTGGGGGAAGGGGGGCTGTGGAAGCATAGGTGATAGCCGGGTCACCTCCAAGGGCAACGGATACGGGCATTGGACAGCCCTTTTTCCGGTATGCTTCGTAAATACCGGCTCCGTCCTTGTGTTTCTGCCAGTGCATGGCTGTGGTCTTGGAATCCAGCACCTGCATCCGGTACATGCCGATGTTCTGAAGCTTTGTATCAGGATACTTTGTAAAGACAAGGGGAAGTGTAAAGAATCGTCCTCCATCAAGAGGCCAGCACTGGAGAACCGGCAGTTGCCCCAGATCCGGTTCTCTCTCAATCACCTGCTGGCAGCTTGGCCGCCTTACATGAAATCCGCTCCGGAAAGGAAAACAGCATAACAGGCGCAGCAGCTTGGGGGCAAAGGAAATCAGCTTTGAAATCGACGTATAGTTTCCAAAATCCAGATAGGCTTCTATGTCTTTTGCGATATCGTCCAGGCGGTCCGCTGAAAGAGAAAGGGCCATTCTGCTGTCTGTGCCAAAGGCATTCATCAGCACCGGATAGGGAGAGCCTTCCACATGTTCAAACAAAAGCGCTTTGCCTGCGGGATTTTCCGCCTTGCAGACCCTGTCTGTAATCTCCGTTATTTCCAGGAGAGGGGATACTTTTTCCGTTATCCGGATCAGCTCCCCTCTCGCTTCCAATTTATGAATAAAATCCTGCAGTCCTCTATATGACATATATCCTCCTTTCCTTTAAACTGCCCACGGTCTTTGGGCATCCAGGTATACCCGCAGGGTGTTTCCTTTAAACTGCCCACGGTCTTTGTGAAATCAACGGTCATGATTGCGGTACGCCTCGTAGCCGCTGCTGGTCCGGATGCTTTCATCAGGCATGACCCACATTGCTTCTACACCCTCCATGCTTTCAACCATTGCCAGCCCCTTTTCATAGGGCAGGTTAAATATGGCAGTAGAAAGGGCATCTGCCCAGCCGGAATCTCTGCACACAATAGAGACTGCCCGGAAGTATGCTGCAGGCATCAGTGTGTCTGCGTCAATGATATGATGGTATTTCACCCCATCCACTATATAGTATCTTTCATAATCACCACTGCTCACAAGAGAAAGCCCGTCCAGATTCAATGTATCGATGGCAGTTTTTTCGCTGTCAGTGTCCGGGTTCTGGATATCCAGTTTCCAGGGAGTCCCGTCTGCCCGCTTCCCGATGGCGCGGATATTGCCTCCCACACTGAGAAGGATATGATCGATCCCTTTTGCTTCCAGGAACTCTGCAACCTGCTCCGTGGCGTAGCCTTTTGCAATGGCGCCCACGTCCAGCCTCATATCAGGATCCTCCAGATATACGGTGGAAGCTTCTTCGTCTATGATGACCTTTGAAAAATCCGTATGTAGAGCTGCTTCTTTCAGCTCATCCATAGAGGGAACTTTAGCGGTTTCCGGGTTTTCTATGCCCATTGTACGGTAGTCGTGCCAGATGGAAAGGACACTTCCCATGGCTACATTCACCTTGCCGTCAGTTTTTTCATAGGCTTCTTTGGCCAGGCTCAGCATTTGGATGATTTTTGGATCTACCTTCACAGGGCCTTTGCCGGCATTATCATTGATAGTCTTAATATTGGGGATTCCTTCATAATCGTGATAGATGTCATACAGCTTGTGGTATGTTTCCAGCTCATCATGTACATCCGTAGCAATTTTAGTAAAGTCCTCTTTATTTTTTGCATATCCCACGATCTGGGTGACGGTATCGAAGAGATTCAAAAATTCAGCGTGGAATCTTTGATCCTTTTTCGCTCCTATGGCGGCGGTATTAACCGCCGCCATAGTAAGCGCTGCCAGAGTCCCGGCAATTATAAAGAATTTTACTGCTTTTTTATTTTGCATTTGCTTCTGCCTTGGAAATGCCGGCCTGGAAATCACCAATACCAACGGTTACGCTGGCTTTTAAGTCGGCATCAGTAGGTGCCCCTTCTGTTTCATCAATTGCAAGTCCGGTGATCTCACTGGCTGTTTTGCCAACTGCATAAGCTGCAAAACTTGCTGCCTGCTCATTCCACTCTTTTCCGATTGCGGAAGCTTTTTTCATGCCATAGGCATCACCTAACTGATCCTTGGTCTTGAAATCAGCAGACGCTAAGTCGCTGGTGACCTTACCGGCAGCGTTGAAGTTTACATTGACCTGGGAAGCGTCAAGAACACAGCTTGTGATCTTTCCGTCTGCGCCAAAGCTGGCAATGGTGTAGGTAGAATAAGCCTGTGCTACACCGTCAGCATCTGCGGCTGCATCTTTAGACTTGCTGATACCGGTTACGATGCCATAGCCCAGTTTGTCGCCTGTCTGAGCGCCTGCACTCTTGGCATTTGCCACAGCCTGATCAACAACAGTGATAAAGTCTCCGATATGAACGGTAATGGTAGCCTTTAAGTCTGCATCATCTGCAACACCTTCGGAAGAAACTGCGATTCCCTTTACTTCATCGGCTGTTTTTCCGATTACATACTGGGCAAAGCCTGCAGCCTGCTCGTTCCACTCCTTGCTGATAGCGGAAGCTTTTTTCATACCGTATTTCTCTCCCAGTTCATTTTTGGATTCTACAACGGTACCAAGATCTGTAAGCAGTTTTCCTTCCTTGGAGAAATTCACCTTGGTCTGAACGGAATCGATCTTACAATCTACGATCTTGCCGCTTTCGTCTACCAGTACGGCAGCGAACATGGTATCTACTTCTGCAAGACCGTCTTTTTCCCCGGCATCCGTAGATTTACCGATGGAAGAAAGCACTGCATAACCGGTAGACAGGGCGCCGCCTGCTGCTTCAGCCTTTGCAGCTTCTGTGGTGGTCTCTGCCTGTGTGGTAGGTGCGGCAGTTGTTGCTGCCTCTGTCGGTGCAGCAGTTGTTGCCTTCTGTAAATTGGAAGAACAGCCTGCCAGGATGGATGCTACCGCCATAAGACCACAGCCTAAAGCTAATACTCGTTTTTTCATAAAAATTACTCCTCCTTATGTTGCTTTATATTGTATTATTTTTTAATACCATAATAAGATTTATCCACCACGGTCATGATCCGGGCCTTTTTTGCTTCGGTTAATCCCAGATTCCCGATGGTGCTTGTTGCTTTTGTATAGTATCTGCCGGCTACGGCCTTTGTATAAGCGGTTCCACCGGCTTCTAAAACTTTGGAATAAAGCTCCCTGGCGGAAACAAGGCCGTTTTTCACCTGCCCTGAAAAGCTCTCGTCCTGGTTCATAGCATGGATGAGAGGAAGGGTAACGACTCCTTCTTCATAATCGGAGCGGACATTTTTCTTGGCTTCCGTCTCCTCCATCTCATAATCGATGCAATCATCCATGAGTTGGAAGATCATGCCCACATCGTTTCCTGCCTTCCGGTACATGCGAAGCTTTTTCTCATCCTTTGTGGACAGCATGGCGCCGCCATGAAAGGAGGCTTCAAAAAGTGCTGCTGTCTTTCCTTTGATAATGCTTAAATACCGGTAAACCGATAAGTCCAGGTTTCCGTTGTTAATTTCCTGACGAAGTTCGCCCATACAGATCCTGCACAGGTAATTGGGCATATCCAAAGCCTTGAATTCGTTTCTTTGAGGGATGGAAGCCGCCAGCTTAAGGGCCAGAGACAACAGGTAATCACCGCAAATGACCGCCGCTTTTTTTCCAAATCTCTTTTGAAGTGTTTCGATTCCCCGCCTTGTATCAGCGTCATCGATCACGTCATCATGAACCAGAGTGGCCAGATGCAGCAGTTCTACCGCAGATGCCAGATTGACGGCTTCATCCGGGACTTTATCTTCTTCATCCATGGAACAGGCCATAAGCCCGTAAGCACGGATGAATTTGCCTGTGGATTTTGCCAGATGGGCCGTATAATTCCTGATGACAGGAGGGGCCGAAGACAAATGCTTTTCCACAGCCAATGCCATCAGATTAAAAGCCTCTTCAAAATCATACCGCAGCCCGCCGGAATCCTCCAACAATTCTCTATTAGTCATTGTATAAATACCACTTCCTTATAAAGGGAAGTTTTCTCCATTTTTTCTTAAGCCATGGCATGACATAATAGTCAAGGCCAAGGGTTCTGCCACCGCCGATTAAGACTGCAATGCCGGCGAAAATCATCCAGAACGTGTTTAAGTAAAGACCGGTGGTGCAGACAAACATAAACTGAAGCACCAGAGATGCTCCTGAGGAAAGGAAGTTAAATAAGCCGGCCATCAAAGCAAGACCGATCAGGATCTCCGCGATCACAATACCCCGCTGCATGAAAAGCTGCAGTCCGCCGTTAGGCAGGATGACATTGTTTACAAACCAGTTCATAGGAGCAAAATCCAGTTTAAAGGCATAATCAGACAGAGTGGCATGGGATAAGCCTACGGAGCTGACAAGGGTTGCGTCGATCAATCCTAAAATATGATAGGAGAAAACAGGAACACCCGCGGATACTGCATCTGTCACAGCTCCGGTGGCACTGGAAACCGCATCTGCTGCAGCCGAAGTTGCGCTGGCAACCCCATCTGCCGAAGGAGCAGCTCCTCCGATGCCTGAGATCCCGTAAGGAGCTAGAATGTTGTTGAAGAACTGATTGGCTCCGCCAAAGAATCCGCTGAGCATGGGCTGGCCCATCCAGCCTTCCACGATCTTCATAACACCTTCAAACACCCATACAGCGCCCAGCCATACCCGAAGGGGCGCCAGCAAAAAGCTTGGAGTCCTGTTGGAGAAATGACCTCCTAAGAAGCTTCTGCAGTTGCGCATGGTAAAGAATTCATGGCATACATAGCTCCAGACCTTATTCCAGCCCAAAACCTGGATAAAATAAACTACATTGATAAAATGCTTGGAAAGCATGGCAAAGAAGGAACACAGATTGAACATGTGGTTGGGAAGTCCTACCCGTGCAACTCCATAGCGGCCGCCTACAGAGACCATGACGCCGTGGAAGGACGGTTTATACTCCTCCATGGCTCCTGTGCCCGTAATGGCGCATATCATGTTGTGGGCGGCGGTATGAGCGCTCTGTTCACAGTTTTCCACCATCTGGGGAACAGGCTCTTTCTCGCCCTGGGGAACATACATCATGTTATCGCCTACCACATATACCTCTTCATGGTCCTTGGCCCGAAGGAAAGAATCTACCTGAATCCTTCCACGTCCAATGGATTCTAAGGTCTTTGCTGCTTCCCCTGTGATGTCTGCGCTTTCAATACCGGCTGTCCAGATCACTGTTCCAGCCGGATAACGGTTTTTCCTGCCGTTCTGATTCAGCTCGATGTAATCCTCGCCAATGGCGGTTACACCGGTTTCCATCATTACCTTTACACCCATCTTTTCCAGGCGCCGTTCTACCTTGCCGGACAATTTCTCCGGAAGGATGGGTACTGTACGATTTAAAATATCCACGTCATGCATGGAAACAAGAGATGGATCTATTTCATACTCTTCACACAGGAAGGGCACATATTCTGCCAGTTCTCCAGCCATTTCCACACCGGTGAAACCGGCTCCCACCACGTAAAAGGCCAAAAGACGGCGTTTTTTCGCCTCATCCGGCTCACAGGCTGCTTTGCGGAACACCTCATGGATCCGTTCCTTTAATAACATAGCATCTTCATAGGACCAAAGCTTATAAGAATATTCTTCTGCGCCTTCCACACCGAAAAAGGTGGGTTTGGACCCGGCGGCCAGAACCAGATAGTCGTAATCATATTCGCCCTGGCTTCCCGTCAGCTTTTTCTCCTCAATGGAAATCTGACTGATGGTGTCTGTGATGATTTCCACATTCCTGCCGGCAAATACTTTCTTCAGGCTGATGCGGATACTGTCTTCCTCTACTCTTCCAGCGGCCACCTCATGGAGCTCAGTGAGCATGGTATGGAACGGATGCCTGTCGATGATGGAGATGCTTACCTCATGATCCATCTTCATCTTGCGGAATTTCTTTTCCAATTTTTTGGCAGTTAAAATACCGGCATAGCCGGCACCCAGTACTACTATTTTCTTCAAGTCTTCCCCTCCTTGTATGATAGCGGCTCACAAATTGCCACTTTGATATTATTATAACATATTAGTAATATTTTTACCAGAATTTTATCTGAAAACGATAATATTTCCCATTTATTGAAATGTTTTCCTTTGGTGCTCCCGGCCGTTTCCGGTTATTCCTGGTGTTGGGTAAAAATAAACCGTTCATACATCTATTTCCAGTTTTATTATTTAATAAACAGGACAGCCATGTTATAATAAAGATTCAGGAAATTTAAGAGAAATATGAGGTGACGGATTTGAAACATTTAAAGAAATTGACAGTCATGCAAAAAAGAGAGCTGATCCTCATTGCCGCCATTCTGGCGATATCAGGGCTGCTCTCTGCAGTATTTTATGCCGGAAACAGAAAAGCAGCGGAGCTGGTGGTGGTCACCGTAGACGGCAAGACTGTGGCAACCCTGGATCTTCATAAAGACACAGACATGATCATTGACGGGCATGGCGGTACGGATCACTTAGTCATCAAGGACGGCTACGCCAGCATTACGGAAGCTACCTGTCCTGATAAGGTATGTGTCCGCACAGGAAGGATCCATAAGAGCGGGGAACTGATTGTGTGCCTGCCCAACCGGGTGGTAGTGACAATCGAAGGCGGAGAATAAGGAGGCCGGCGGAGGGCTGGAACCCTTTTTCGGATCTTTGAATATACTGCCTGTTTATGGAGTATAATACCCAATATCGGAATAAAATGTACCGTTATTTGAAAAATATTTACATTTTTTTAGGGCTATGATATTCTGTGGTCAGGAAAGGGGTTGATAGAACGGTGGTTCAGGATACGGTTCGCATAAGTGAAATTGAATTAAAAGGATTTAAGAATACCCAATACGGACGGATTGCAATGCCTTCTGCCGGTAATAAGAATTTTTTCTCAAAAACAGCGGATATTCTGGGCATTTACGGTCAGAATGGCTCGGGAAAAACAGCGGTGATCGAGGCAATGGAGTTTGTCCAGGCTTTGCTCACAGGGCGGCCTCTGTCCCGGGAAGCGGTCCACTATATTTCCAAAGAGGCGGATGCCTGTACAATTATTGTCCGGTTTATTATCCAGTCAGACAGCAAAAAAGCCATGGCAGAGTACTCTGTTCAATTAAAGAGAGTTTCCAACAGCGAATTTGAGATCACACAGGAAGTCCTCTCCGGGGCTGCCTGGAACGGAGAGAAATTTGAAAGCAAAAAGACCTTGATCGATTATAAGCTGCATTCCGAAGGGGTAATATTCACTCCTAAATACCGGTTGGAAGATTTAATACGGGAGAATGAAGAAAATAAAGTCAATTTAAGCGTTGCAAAAAAAATCGCCAGGAAAGATCTTGTTTCTTTTATCTTCGGCCCGGAAGGCAGAGGGGTGTTTTTATCTGCAGCTAAGGGGGCGTCTCAGGACTATGCCTATCTCATTGAATCCCTTTATCAATACGCAGGCATGAACCTGTTTGTGATTTCCAATGCCCACGCCGGAGCCATCAGCATGAATTTCATGATCCCTTTTGCCTTCCGCCTGGACCTTGGGGAGAGGATCGCAAAGGGAGACTTACTCATCAGGCTTGACGAGCCGTCAGTGATCAGCAAAGAACATTTTAAGATGGCACAGCAGATCATCCGGGAAATGAATGTGGTTCTTGACACCATAATTCCCGGCCTTTCCATCGGAATTTATGACCTTGGAGAGCAGCTTTTTGAACGGGGAGAGACAGGACACAGGGTGGAACTGATTTCAAAGCGGGAAGAGATCATAATTCCTCTGAAGTATGAGTCGGAAGGGATCATTAAGATCATTTCTGTTTTAAATGCCCTTATGTGCGTTTATAACAACGCCTCCATGTGTTTGATTATCGATGAGCTGGATGCAGGCGTTTTTGAATATCTTTTAGGGGAACTGCTTTCTGTGTTTGAAAAAGGGGCAAAGGGACAGTTGATTTTCACATCACATAATCTGCGCGCACTGGAAATGATCAATAAAAACAGCATTGTTTTTTCCACCGCAAATCCCTCCAACCGGTATACCCGTTTGCAGAATATAAAAAGCAATCATAACTTGCGGGATATGTATCTGCGGAGCATCACTTTAGGCGGGCAAAAGGAAACTGTTTATGAGGAGACCGACAGCGTTGAGATTGGCCGCGCGTTCCGCCGTGCCGGAAAGGCGGTGGAGGATGGGGGCCAAAACTAAGAAGGTGATCCTGTTTATCGTGGAAGGACCTACGGACGAGGAGACATTAAGTCCGGTTCTTAAAAAAGTGTTCCAAAAGGAAGATGTCCGCTTCCATGTGGTTCACGGTGATATGACAAGCAACTGGTCGGTATCAGGGTCCAATGCCGTTAAAACCGTTTATGAGCATATGGAGGTGGAAAGAAAGCGGTATGGCTTTGAGAAAAGAGACATTATGAAGGTGATTCATCTTGTTGACATTGACGGGGCCTTTATTCCGGCGGACCGGGTCCTTGGAAACAGGGGAGGAACCCTCCGGTATTTTGACGACAGGATTGAGGCTTCAGACCCTGACAGGATCATTGACCGGAACAAAAGAAAGTCCCAGGTGCTCCAGCGGCTTTGTACGGCTGATGCAGTTGGTAAAATCCCCTATTCCATTTATTATTTTTCCCGGAATCTGGAGCATGTGCTTCATAATAATAATGAGGATCTGACGGATGATGAAAAGATAAGCTGCGCAGATGCTTTTGCAGACAGGTATGGAGTGGATCAGAAGGGGTTTCAGGCATTTATTTCATCCGGGGATTTTGCAGTGCCCGGGGAATTCCATGAAACATGGAGCTTTATCATGAAGGGCCTGAATTCATTGCACAGGCATTGTAACTTTCACCTTCTTTTTCAAGATAAGGAACTGGAAGATGCGGCTGGCAGCAAGAGATAACAGGAGGAAAGTGATGAGCGATTATGAAAAGGCTTTGGGGGTTATGGATTCTGCAACTTTGGTTTAAATTATAAAAGTTGGAATCATGGCAGGGAAAAGGGAATAGCTTAGATTAAACATATTGTGCAGAGTGAGATCATGGGCTACTATATAACCGTTGAAAAAAATGTAAACATATACGTGGAAGATTTAAATCCGGACTGCAAAAAAACAATTTTATTTCTTCACGGCTGGCCGGGGAGCCATAAGCTATTCGAATATCAGTTTGATGTCCTTCCTAAAATGGGCTTTCGCTGCATCGGCATGGATATAAGGGGCTTTGGGAATTCCGATAAGCCGTTTTGCGGGTATGATTATGACCGGCTGGCCGATGATGTGAAAGCGGTCATTGATGTGCTGAACCTAAAGGACATTACCCTGGCAGGCCACTCCACAGGAGGAGCCATTGCCATAAGGTATATGGCAAGACACAGGGGCTATGGGGTATCAAGGCTTGCTTTGTTTGCGGCGGCGGCGCCAAGTCTTATAAAACGCCCTAATTTCCCTTATGGAATTGACAAGGAGGCAGTGGTTAAGATCATTAACGGGACCTACGCCGACCGTCCAGGTATGTTAAATGATTTTGGCAATATATTTTTCTTCCAGCATATTACAGAGCCCTTCTCCCAGTGGTTCTTCCAATTGGGCTTACAGGCGGCAGGCTGGGCAACGGCAGCCGTTGCAAATACCTGGATCCAGGAGGTGTTATTCTCGGATCTGGATTCCATCCAGGTTCCAACCCTGATCATCCACGGGATCCATGACCAGGTGGTGCCTTACTCTCTGGGAGAAATACAGCATCAAAGCATCAGAAATTCCAGGCTGGTACCCTTTGAATTCAGCGGCCATGGGGCGTTTTATGACCAAAAGGACGAATTCAATAAGGTTTTAGCTGAATTTGCCGGCGGAGCGTGTTAGGATCTTAGAAAAAGAGCTGCCCAGGACAGATAAACGGTCATCTGTCCTGGGCAGCTCTTGATCATTTTCAGGACAAATATATCTGCCTGATTTTCCCGGGTTTCTTAATATTTTTGACAGGCAGGTTCTGTTTTGGCGTCATATTCGTACCTTTGGATTTTTTTTATACTTTCTCTTTCCGGTTTCTGTTCTGTTTCCAACTGGAATTTGCTTACCTCTTCCCGCAGGGTATTGGCCTGGGCGCTCATTTCCTCGCTGGAAGCTGAGTTCTCTTCAGCAGTGGCTGCGTTTGCCTGTATGACTGCGGATACCTGCTCCAATCCTATGCGGATCTGTTCAATGGAAGAAGCCTGCTCAGAAGCCGATACGTTGATTTTATTGACGATATCGTTGATAAAGCCGGTGGTTTTATCAATATCTTCCAGGATCTTGGCGGTTTTCTGGGTGATCTGGGTGCCTTCCTGTACCGCATGAACGGAATTCTGTATGAGCTCCGCCGTCTGCTTTGCGGCTTCTGCGGATTTGGCTGCAAGGTTGCGGACCTCATCGGCTACCACGGAAAAGCCTTTTCCTGCGGTTCCTGCCCGGGCGGCCTCAATGGCGGCATTGAGGGAAAGGATATTGGTCTGGAATGCAATGTCCTCAATGACTTTTGTAATATTGGTGATCTGATCGGAAAAGACGACGATATTGTCCATTGCCTTTGTGAGCTGCTTCATATGGGAGCCGCCGTTTTTCACGTTATCACTGGTCTGGGTTACATATTCTGTAGCTTTTGTAACATTTTTTGAATTTTCTTCTGCCTGTTCCGTGATGCTTGTAATGGAGGCAGACAGCTCTTCTACGGAAGCGGCCTGCTCCGTGGAACCGGCGGCAAGCTGCTGGGCGCCTGAGGACACCTGCTCTGTCCCTGTATTTACCTGCCCTGCGGCAACGTCAATCATGATGAGAGTATGGTTTAAGGAGGAAACTGTCTTAATAATTGCCTTTTTAATGGCTTCAAAGTCTCCGATATAATCCAGATCCATGGAAAAACGCATATCTCCCTGTGCCAGAAGATTCAGCTTTTCCGTAATGTCCCGGATATAGGAGGTCAGGGCGGCATTTGTATGTCTGACGCTTTCCGCCATATTTCCCAGCTCATCCCGGCTTTCATATGTAATCTGGGCCTGTAAGTTTCCCTTTGCCATTTCCCTGTAAACAAGCTCGATTTCTTTTACAGGATCCAGAATGGATTTCCTGATGATTGCCGTAATAAAAAGGGAAAATAACAGGGAAATCAGCAGGGAAAGGGAAAGGGTGAACCAGGCTGATTTTGTGAAGTTTTGTGCTTCCTGTTTTTGGGCATTGGCAAACTGAAGCTGGATACCGGAAAAGTTTGACAGGATCTCTCCGGCCTGGTCCACGGCGGGGGAATAACTGTTTTTATAGGATTCATAGGCTTTGACGCTGCTTCCATTGGAGGAGGCGTTAAGCAGCCCTGAAATCTCTTCTCTGGCGGTTCTGGCCTTTGACAACAAATCATTCAGTTGGGCAATATCGTTATCCCTTGCGTTGGAAGACTGGTTTTTTGCAAATGCATCCAATGCGCCGGAAACACTTTCTTCCTGTTCCTGTGCCTTTGCCAGGTTATCCTGTACGGCCTGATGATCATCGTCAAGGACTGCCTGCAAAAGATATTTCTGTGCTGAGGCAAGACCGGACCTCATGGTCCATGTGCTGTTGGTATTTGGTACGGTATAGCGGTAATAGCGTTCAACCTGGAATCCGAGATTTTTTGTGTTTAACGCAGATAGGGCGGTGGATGCCATGACGATCAGCAGCATTACACCAAAACCTAAAATCAGCTTTTTGCTGATAGACAGGTTTTTAATCAGAGAGCCTTTTTCTCTGAGAACGTCTTCAGCGTCAGTATTCTGTTTTTTCATTTTATCGTTCCTTTCCTGATTTTCGGCCTGTGGTGGCTGCAGGCTGGAAAATGCTTCGTGTGCTAACATGTATATCGGAATTGTAGTGGCAATCAATAAGAATTTTAGAGTTATTTTTTTAACTATACAGACTACTTGGAATGTTTTCTCTTCTGGAAGGTTTATTTAAGGCTGTACTTCTTTATATGGCTCAGACGGATCCCATTGGAGTACACAACTTTCAACCCGTATTATTCTTCCCATTCTTCCACAAAAGCCCCAAGTTTTTCTGACAGTTTTGGGAAGCAGAACCGGGCTGTTAAAGAATACATAAAAAGAAATAAATTTGGCAAACTTCATTGTTTGGGGAATTTTGACAAATTCAAGAATGGAATCTATACATTTTGCCCAAAATACGAGAGAAAACAAATAAGCCATTGACATTTTCGTGCAAATGGAATATTTTAAAATTACATACTTATTTCGGAGACCGAAAAAAGAAGGAGGATGCTGTATAAACATGAAAAAAAGCGGTTTGCAGGACATGAAAAGGGAAAATCTGCGGTTGATCATGAGTGTGATACTGGAAAAGGAATCGGTTTCCCGCATTGAACTATCTGAGATCATCGGGCTTTCACCCAGCACGGTATCCTCTCTGACTTCAGAATTGATGGAAAAGGGCTGGATCGAAGAAAGCGGTATTGCCGCTTCCACGGGGGGCAGAAAGAGGACGGAACTGTCAATCAATAAAACCAAAGGGTATATTGCCGTTCTGGAAATCGGCTGGAGAAGGGCCATGCTTCATTTTATGGATCTTTCCCTGGAAAAAAGCGACAGTGTTCTCCTGTCGGATTATTATATCACAGGCAATGAGCTGCTGGAAAAAGTCATTCAGTATTTAAAGGAAGACGCGGGAAATCTCTGCAATGGCCAACTGGCCGGAATCGGCCTGCTTTTTCAGGAGGATATGAATCCCAGTGATTTTAATGTTATGTATTCCACATCCTTGTCTTCCGACACCATACCTTTTTGTGAAGCGGTCAAGACCCAGTTTAAGGTGCCTGTCATAGAGGAATATTCCCAGGTTTATTCCTTCCGGCAGATACTGGAACGAGAAGAGAGCGCCAACAGCGCTCATATTGAAATCGGAAAAAAGGTATTTGTATCCATAACTTCCAATGGGACGCTTCTGGATATGACCTCAGGGAAAAAGGCGGATATGACTCCGTTTATAGAAACAGAGGATAAGAAAATAACAGGTGACAGACTGACAGAAGGGATTGTCAATATACTGCAGATGATCTGCATGCTGTTTCCCATTGAAAATGTATACTTATCAGGCAGGCTGACAGAAGGGGATGACCTTGCAAAGCGCATAAGCGGTCAGTTGAAGAAAAAACGTTTATTAAAACACGCTGTTGAAGTCAGGGCCATAAAGCCCGTGATTAACCATATGGAAACAGATCTAGGCAAACGAGTGCTGAAAAAAGTGATTTATGAAATGTAGCTGCCGGACGGCCGCCGGTTAGCTGCCACCTGGAAAGGAGAAAGTCAATGGAATTTAAGGCAATGGTAAATGAAAACAAATTCACTCTGGTTGTAAGCCTCCCGGAAAACAATTTAGAGCTGGCCAGGGCTGCGCTGGAGGGAGGAGCGCAGGCAATCAAGGTCCATGCAAATGTATGGCACCGGGCCAGCGGTCATACCTTCGGGACATATGAAGAGAACCGCGGGTTTTTAAAAGAGCTGATAAAGCTTTGCGGGGAGGTGCCTGTGGGACTGGTTCCGGGAGGGGAAGAAGCATTTATTACCAATGAGGAAAGGCTGGAAGCGGAAGAAATGGGGCTTGGTTTTTTCTCTTCTTACATACAGCATCTGCCCTGTTATATGATGGAAAGTAAGGTACTGACCAAAATGGCTGCCATTGACTGCACTTATAATCAAAATACGCTGGATGGGGTGGGTTTATCCGGCATTGATATATTGGAATGCAGCATCCAGCCGGGAGAGCTTTACGGAACTCCGTTAAATTACGGTGATATTCTCCGTTATACGGATATATCTGCCAAGGCAGGGATGCCAACGCTGATTCCCACCCAGAAAAAGATCCGCCCGGAGGAAGTCAGACACCTTTATGAAGCCGGCTGCAAAGCCGTCATGATCGGAGCGGTGGTTATGGGAAAAGATCCCACAGCGGACCAGGTAAAAGCCGTAACCGGACAATTTAAAAATGCAGTGGATAAATTATAAACATTATTTTGGGGAATATGGAGGAGAAACATATGTTACAGGGAACATTAATCATCATTGCTTTTCTTATTATTGCAGCATTCATGATGGCAAAAAAACTGCCGACCCTGCTGGCTCTGCCGCTTTTGGCCATTGTCATCTGTGTGATTGCAGGAGTTCCTGCCGTGGGAGTCAATGGGGAAGGGGCTCAGATCGGCTGGCTTTCCACTGTTTTGGAGGCCGGCACGGTACGAATGGGATCAGCCATTATGGCCGTTATTTTCGGCGCATGGCTGGGCCAGTTGATGAACAAGACAGGGGTGACTGAGAACATCATTAAAAAGAGTGCGGAGCTGGGAGGCGACAGACCTCTTGTTGTGACGCTGATCATGGTAACGGCGGTGGCGCTTTTGTTTACCACCTTAAGCGGCCTGGGTTCTGTCATCATGGTGGGAACCATTGTGCTGCCTATTCTGATTTCCGTGGGTGTCCCGGCAGTCAGCGCAGCAAGCATATTTTTGATGGCATTTGCCGTAGGCCTCAGCTTTAACATTGCCAACTGGACCTCCTTTTCCAGCATATTCGGTCTGGACATCGCCCAGATAAAAGGATTTGAGATCTATATGCTGGTACTTACCCTGGCAGCCACCATTGTTTTGATCTTTGTTGAGTTTAAGAAAAACGGAGTCAAGTTTGCTTTTTCTGCACCTGTCTCTGATCAGGCTCCCACCAGGCAGCTCAGAGGCATGTCAGGAGGGCTTGCTATGATCACGCCTCTTATCCCCATTGTTCTGGTGGCTTTCTTTAAAGTGCCGGTAGTTCCTTCTTTTCTGGCCGGTATCTTGTGGATCCTGGTATTTACCTCCAGGAGCTTTTCAAAGGCCATGAACCTTCTGGTAAAAACCTGCTATGACGGAATTACGGATGCAGCGCCTGCAATCATTTTAATGATAGGCATCGGTATCTTATATCTTGCGGTGACTCATGCCATGGTAAAGGAAGTGCTGAATCCGTTTCTGATTGCAGTAGTTCCCTCATCAAAAATCGGATACATCATCTTTTTCAGTGTTCTGGCCCCTTTGTCTTTATACAGAGGTCCCATGAACTTATTCGGGCTGGGTTCCGGAATCGCTGCCTTAGTCATTGGCCTTGGAACGTTGAATCCCCAGGCGGTCATGGGTGCGTTTCTGTCAGCGGAAAGGATACAGGGCTGCGGAGATCCCACCAATACCCAGAACGTCTGGACCGCAAATTTCGCCGAGGTGGATGTGAACACCATAACAAAAAAATTGCTTCCATACCTTTGGGTTGTTTCGGTGATGGGCGTTATCATTTCAGCATTTATATACTTCTAAGCATTCAGACAGGAGATCCTATTTTATGAAAGTACGTATCGGAATTGATGTCGGCGGCACATTTACGGATGCAGTTGCCATTGATAATGAAACTTTTGAGTTAGTCGGCGTTGTAAAAACGCCGACTACCCACAATTCTGCCAGGGGCGTGGCGGAAGGAATTGTACAGGCGCTGCAGAAAATCATGGAAGACTGCAGCATCAGCCCGGAGGATGTGGTTTTTATTGCTCACGGCACCACCCAGGCGACCAATGCCCTGCTGGAAGGGGACGTGGCTTCAGTAGGCGTTGTGACCCTTGGAAGCGGCTTGCAGGGAGTAAAGAGCAAATCAGATACAAACATCGGAAACATTGAGCTGGCAGCCGGAAAATTTCTGGTGAGCCAGAACGTTTATGCGGATACTTCAGAAGCGGAAAAACTGGAAAGCAACATGGAAAACGCCATTCATTCCTTATTGGATCGGGGGGCTTCAAGCATTGTTGCGGCAGAAGCCTTCAGCGTGGATGATCCGGCCAATGAAAACATGGCTCTGGAAATGTGCAGGAAGATGGAGGTTCCGGGAACCGCTACCAATGAGATCTCCAAGCTGTACGGCTTAAAGATAAGGACCAGGACCGCTGTGGTGAATGCCAGCATTATGCCTAAGATGCTGGAAGCTGCCACCATGACGGAAAAAAGCATTAAGGACGCAGGGATCAAAAGTCCGCTTATGGTAATGCGCTGCGACGGCGGGGTCATGACCGTGGATGAGGTGAGAAACCGGCCCATTATGACAATACTTTCAGGGCCGGCAGCCGGTGTAGCCGGAGCTCTTATGTATGAAAAGCTGACGGATGGCCTGTTTTTTGAAGTCGGCGGTACATCAACGGATATATCCTGCGTAAAGGATGGCAAGGTCATGATCCAGTACGCCGAGGTGGGAGGACATAAAACCTATTTAAACAGTCTGGATGTGAGGACCGTGGGAATCGGAGGAGGCAGCATGGTCCAGATAAAGGATGGAAAGGCGGTGGATATGGGGCCCAGAAGTGCTCATATCGCGGGGCTGGATTATGAAGTCTATACGGATTCCTCCCTGATCCAAAATCCAAGACTTGAGACCGTAAAGCCAGTGCCTTCCGATCCCGATTACGGGGTAATTGTATGTGACAACGGAGTGCGGGTCACCTTAACCATGGCCGGGGCGGCCAACATTGCCGGCTATGTGAGGCCGGAGGATTACGCCTATGGGAATGCAGAGGCGGCCAGGAAGGCCTGGAAGCCCCTGGCCGAGAACATGGGCTGTACCGTGGAGGAAGCCGCAAAAAAGGTAATGGCCTTTGCGGCGGCAAAAAATGCAAAAGTGGCGGAGCAGTTGATGAAGGATTATAAAATGCGGCCGGAGCAGACGGTTTTTGTAGGCGGCGGCGGAGGGGCGGCCAGTGTGGTACCTCATTTGGCGGAAACCCTGAAGCATAAATGCCGGATCGCAGGCAATGCGGCGGTCATTTCCACCATTGGCGTGGCTCTGGCCATGGTCCGGGATATGGTGGAACGAACGGTGTCAAATCCCACCCAGGAAGATATTTTAAGCATCCGCAGGGAAGCGGAGCAGAAAGCAATACAAAGCGGTGCCGCGCCGGGAACCATTGAGATTCATGTGGACGTTGATACCCAGAAAAATCTTGTAAGGGCAATTGCTGTTGGGGCCACGGAAATGAGAAGCAAAACCCTGGGCAGTGCAAAGCTGTCCGTGGAAGAGCTTTTAAAGCTGTCTGCTGAAAATCTGTCAGTGGCTCCGGAGGAACTGTCTGTAACGGCTGAGAACGGCCGCATGTATGCGGTGCAGTACAAAAAGGTGGAAAGAAAATTACTGGGGTTGTTGAAAACCACCACCACTCCCCTGCGCCTGATCGATGAAGAGGGGGTCATCCGCCTGCAGAAAAACAATGCCCTGGCTGCTGAGACAAAGATAAAGGAATGGGAGGCAAAGGCTGACTGGTTTTTGGAAGAACTAACCGTGTTTAATGACGGCGGCGCCAATCTGCCCAATATTTATCTGGTATCAGGAAAACGTATCATTGATCTGTCCGGCCTTCAGAACAGGGAGCAGATCTGCGGCCTGGGAAATGCAGAGCTTACGGGCTTTGACAAAGAGGAAAAGATTCTGATTGTGGCAACGAAAAGGGCAGATTCATAAAACCGGATAGGCGGTGAAAGACCTTGAATAAAATTTCCATGCCTTTTCCCGGGAGGGAACTGGCAAACGAAGAGCTGAGCCGTGACAACTGCTACGGCAAGGTTCCTGAATGTGACAGACCGGTCATCGCAGACAAAGCCTGGCTGAAAGGAATAAGGGCGGCAGAGCTGGTTTTTAAGCGTTACCGGGGAGAAAAGAATTTTATGAAAATTATTGAAGAAAGCGGCCTCACCTGTGAAAAGATAGATACAGACTATGTCATGGGAAATCAAAGATACTTCGGTGATTATTTAACCGGACAGAAGCTGATCCACCTCTATATGAAATCCATTTTCCTCTGGACGGAGGAAAATAAAATGGAGACTGATGAAGCAGTAAATCTGATATTAAGCCATGAATACTATCATTTTCTGGAATGGAGCGAGCTGGGACTGACCAGTAAGGATTATCAGGTGCCAATGGTGAAGATTGGGGGGCTGAAAATCGGACGGACAGGGATCAGGGCCTTGTCGGAAATCGGAGCTCACGGATTCGCCTGCCGCTATTACCAACTGGCAAACACTCCCCGGGAGTACCCTCATGCCCTGAAAACCGGGAAAGAAGGAGAAAATACCCTTGGGGGTATATCTTTATGCCAAAAAACCGGGCAGGAAAGAAGAAAGGAGGAGGTATATGAAACGGGATTTGAATTATGATGTGGTTATCATCGGCGGCGGTCCGGCAGGGACAGCGGCAGCCATCGCCAGCGCCAGAAACGGGGCCAGAACGCTTCTTGTGGAGCAGTACGGATGTCTGGGTGGAATGCTGACCATGGCAGGCACCGGTCCCCAGATGACCTTTCATGCAGGCAGCACACAGGTTGTGCAGGGAATTGCAGAGGAGATCGTGGAACGAATGGTGAAAGAAGGCTTTTCCCCGGGGCATATGGAGGATTTTGTGGGGTATGCCAGTTCCATAACTCCTTTTGATGGGGAAGGAATGAAGCTGGTTTTAGAGACCATGGTCCGTGAATCGGGAGCTGATCTTTTGTATCACACGGTTTACACTGGATGTGAGCGGGAGGGCCGGAAAATCACCAACGTACATCTCTATGGGAAACAGGGGTTTTTTGACGTGACCGGATCGGTCTTTATTGATGCTTCGGCAGACGGAGATCTTGCGACCCATGGGGGAATCGGAAGCGTCTACGGAAGGGAAGAGGACCATCTTGCCCAGCCCATGACCATGAACATCAAGGTGCGGAACGTGGATAGGGAAAGAGTCATTGAATATGTAAAAAGGCATTCAGATGACATGCTCTCAACCATTCCCTTTGACCGTCTGGAGCTGATCCCAAGAAGCGGCGTGCAGGGAGCGTATTCCATTGTGAGAAAGGCCAGGGAAGCAGGGGAATTTCCCATTGACAGGGATATGGTGCTGTGCTTTGAAACCAATAATCTGGGAGAATATATCCTTAACATGTCCCGTATCGTGAAAAGAAGTGCGGTGGATTCCTTTGATCTGACAGAGGCGGAAATAGAAGGCAGAAGACAGGCTCATATTATTGTGAATTTCATGAAAAAATACATACCTGGATTTGAAGATGCAGTGATTGTTTCCACAGGGCCTCATATCGGCGTCAGGGAAAGCCGCAAGATCAACGGCGCTTATAAGCTGACGGCCTCCGACCTGCTTCAAAATAAAATGTTTGAGGACGCAATCGCCATGGGCGGCTATCCCATTGATATCCATTCGCCTGATGGGGGGACCATGGAGCATCATTATTTAAAAGAGGGAAGCTGGTATTCCATTCCCTACCGCTGCTTATACACCAATGAGCTGGATAACTTATTGGTGACCGGGCGCTGCATGAGTGCAACTCACGAAGCCTGTGCAGCCGTCCGCGTAACTCCCATACTTATGGCCATCAGCCAAGGGGCCGGCACTGCGGCAGCTCTTGCGGCAGAACAGGGGACCAGCGTGGCTGCCATTGACGTGGACCAGCTTAGGGAAACATTAAAGGCTGGCGGGGCGTTTCTTGAACCCTATTGCTGAAGCCTCCAGGCAACAAAGAGTCACTGAACAACCAGAAGTCTGGCAGTTGCCTGTTGTTTTTCCTGCTCATGAATCAAAAATAAAAAATAACTCTAAAAGCGCAAAAAAGGAGCTGAGCACCGTCTGATTTGTATCAGTTGGTGCTCCAGCTCCTTTTTAAGCTTATTTTGTGGAGGAATTGTAATTTGTGATGGCTGCATTCACTTTTTCAGCCAGGAAATTTACCGCCTGTTCCGGAGTGTAAGTACCGTCATAGGTCTTTTCCATTGCTTCGTTAAAGAGTTTTCTGGACTCTGTGGCTACTCCGGATAATACGCCTGCGGTGTATCCGCTTACAGGAGTATCCTTTAACTGGTTGATGGCTGTGGTAAAGTTGGGGTTCTGGGCAATGAAATCCTTCATGGCTGGAGTCTCATAAGCCTTGGGGTTAACTGCGAAGTAACCGGTGGACATGCTCCATGTGGCCTGGGATTCCGGTGTGGTGGTGAATTCGATGAATTTCCAGGCAGCGTTCTTTCTCGCCTCATCCTTATTATCCATCATCCATAAGGATGCGCCTCCGATGATCACGCCGCCGTCGGCAGCATTTGCATCAATCTTTGGAAGGTATCCGGTACCGATCTCAAAGTCACTGCTGGCCGTAGCGTTTTTAAGGATTGCCGTGGATTCAATGATCATAGCGGTCTGTCCGGAGAAGAATGCGGTCTGGGTGTCTGCGGTGGTGCTTCCGTAGTTTGCCGCAAATCCGGAATCCATCAGCTTTTTCCAGGTATCAAAGATCTTAAGTCCTGCTCCGTTGCTTAAGAAATCCACTTCCGTGGCAGGGGCTTTCCGCCCGTTCTCATTGTTTGCATAATATTTTCCCTGTCCAGCGATCTGCTGTTCAAAGAACCAGCCGTAAATGGCCTGGGCATAGCCCACGGGAGCGGCTTTGCTTTCCACGATTTTCCTGGAGAATTCCAAAACCTCGTCAAATGTCTTGGGCGGGGTGTTAGGGTCTAAACCGGCTGCCTTGAAAACGTCCTTGTTGTAGTACAGCATTGGAGTGGAAACGTTAAACGGCATGGACATTTGTTTTCCGTCTACCGTGTAGTAGCTGGTAATGATGTCCATAACGGTGGAAGGATCAAAGTTTGTGGTGGAAAACATATCCTGTACCGGTACGGCATAACCGCTGTCAGTCATGAACTTTGTTCCGATGTCATACATCTGGCATACGTCCGGCATGTTGCCGCTTTGCATGGCCGCTTTCAGTTTGGTGATCAGGTCGTCATAGGCCCCCTGGTATTCACTTTTTACTTCAATCTCATTCTGGGATTCGTTAAAAGCCTTAACAAGTGCTTCGGTGGCCTCTCCGTTTACCCCTCCCATGGCATGCCAGAGGGTGATGACCGTTTTTCCGCCCTCAGCGGCCGCTTTTGTGTCAGCCGCGGCTTTTGTGGTAGCGGCTTCTGTAGAGCCTGCCGCTGTGGTTCCCCCGGAAGTGGAAGCACCTCCTCCACATGCAGCAAGAGTCATGGACATAACTGCGGCCATTATCGCCGCCATCCATCTTTTTCTTCTTTTCATAGATATCCTCCTTTTAATTATATAGTTTTTATCTATACACAGTCCCTTTAGGGCCTGTATAAAATACTTATCCTTTTACGGAGCCTGAAGTGAGGCCGGAAATCAACTGCTTCTGTCCCAGAACGAATGCCAGGATCGAGGGAATGAGAATGATCATGGAACCGGCCATGACCGGACGGAAGTCCGTGGATTCCGCACCCTGAAGCATACCCAGGCCGATCTGAACGGTTCTCATGTTCACCGAATCCGTTACAAGAAGGGGCCATAAATAGTGATTCCAGCTTTGAAGGAATATGTAGATGCCCAGTGCGCCCATGGGGGGCTTTACAAGAGGAAGGGCAATGAGGCAGAAGAAACGGAAGTTGCCGCATCCGTCAATATCCGCCGCCTCTTTTATCTCAATGGGAAGCTGCAGGAACGCCTGCCTCATGTTAAATACCGCAAAAGCGGAAGCCGCATTTGGAAGGATCAGGGCAGTATAGGTGTTTTTAAGCCCCAGATCACAGATGATTAAGTAGTTTGCGATGATGATGGCCTGGCTTGGGATCATCATGGTTGCAAGCATCAGCAAAAACAGGGTGTTCCGGCCTCGGAATTTCATCATGGAAAAGGCATAGGCCGCCAAGGCTCCGGTGACGATCTGTCCAAAGGTGACGGTACAGGACACGATCAGGGAATTTTTAATAAAGGTAAAAAACGGGGCCAACTGCAGGGCTTTTATGTAATTGTCCGGAATCAACTGTTTTGGCCAGAAGCCCCCGGAAAACACCTCCTTCATGGTCATCATGCTGACGTTAAAGCAATAGACCACAGGTGAGATGATGATGAGTGCAAAAAGGATGTTTAAAGCATAAAGCAAATATTTTACCAGTTTGTTTTTCATCAGTAGGTCACCTTCTTTTCCAGTTTAAATTGAAGCAAAGTCAGAACCATCAGGATTATAAACAAGACAATGGATTCCGCGCAGGCCATGCCGAAGCGGCTGTTTATAAACGCCTCCTGATAGATTTGGTACACAATGACGTTGGTGCTTCCGGAAGGCCCTCCCTGAGTCATCATCTTAACCTGGGCATAAGCCTGAAGGGCATTGATGACATTGATGATCAAAAGGAAAAACAAGGTAGGTGATATGCATGGGATGGTAATGTGCCTGTGCTTGGCATAAAATCCGGCTCCTTCAATGGCCGCGCATTCATACAGATCCAGGGGAACGCTTTGTAAGGCAGCGGTAAGGAATATAAAGTTTAATCCGATGTTCATCCATACGGTCACAAGGGTGACAGCACCCAGGGCGTACTTAGGATCTGTCAGCCATCCGATGTGGGTTCCCAGGACCTTGTTGATAATTCCCAGGCTGCTGTGGAATATGAACATGAAAACAACGGAAGCCGCTGCGGCGGAAATGGCCATGGGAAGGGCATAAATGGTCCGGAACAGATTTTTTCCCTTAATGTCTTCATTGCTTATGATTGCCAGGACAAACCCTATAACAATGGAGCAGAACACGGTCATGACTGCGTATTGAAAGGACACCATAAGACTGTTTTGAAAGGCCTGGGAGGTGAAGATGGAAAAATAGTTCCCAAGGCCCACAAGGGAGGAAACCGCCCCAAGGGGAGTCGTCATGGCAAAACTGAGCCAAATGGTCTTAAAGAATGGCCAAAAGAGAAATGCCGTGAAGAAAAACATGGCGGGCAATAAATACAGATAAGGCTCGATCACCCGAAAAAACCGCTTCTTTTTCATGAAAAACTTATCCTCCTTTTCCTAAAAAGAAAAAGAGAACCAGTATTACATTCCACCTTAGAGATAATGGCGGAAATGTAACGTCTGCTTTCTCTTTTTCTCTAGCAAATGTTTCATTGACGTTAGTTTATCATATTAATGGTTATAATGCAATATATTTTTGCGATAATCCTCCGTTAATTTGGTGAATTTTTGTTATATTATTAACAAGTGTGAAAATATATGAATTAATTTTTATAAAAAATGGGTTGAAAAATAAATTAAAATATACTTAATTAACAATAATGTCCCGGCGGGCCTGTCCTTTTCCACGTGAAAATGGACATCCCTCCATTGGTCCGGCAGCCTGATTTCAGGAATATCAGGGAAAGTTCAGGGAAACAAGAATGGTTATTCACAAACGCCTGGGGATGGGGTATAATAGGCCTATTCACTGCAATATGAAATTAATGGAAGAAAGACGGGGATCGTTTATGAATGGTAAAAAAATCTTATCACTGGTGCTGGCTGTGACAATGGCAGCAGGACTTAATAGTATGACAACTATGGCTGCAACCAGAAAGAAGATCACAACGGTAAACTTAACCGTGACAGCGGATGTGGTTCCGGGAGGATCTATTTTTGACCAGCAGGCAGAGGTGACGGTAAAAACCGGCAAGATGGATGTGGGAGAGTATGAATTTACCAACAGCGGCTTCCAGTGGTATGAGCAGGATGTGCCCAGGCTGGAAGTGAAGCTGTATGCTCAGGAAGGGTATTATTTTGCCGCTCTGGAATCAGGCTTTACCATCAATGGAGGGACTTATGTAAAGCAGGTAAAGGAAGATTTCAGCCAGACCCTGACTTTGACCATCGACCTTCCCAGGGTGGGGGAGTCTGCCCAGGATATAACAAGTGCGGAATGGGGTTCTAAAACCATGGCTGTATGGAGTCCTGCCGCCGGAGCGGGAAGCTATGAAGTGAAGGTATACCGTGACGGAAAGCACACAGGAGGAGTAAAGACCGCCGCAGGAACCAGTCTGGATCTTTCAGAGTCCTTGTCAAAGGTGGGAAGCTACACTTTTAAGGTGCGCCCGGTCAGTAAGCAGAATTCCGAAAATAAAGGTGACTGGGTGGAGTCTTCGGTCAACTACGTGGATGCAGCGGCGGCGGAGCAAAACCGTACCGCCTCCGGAAACAAAGGCGGCTGGAAGCAGGATGGATCTGGCTGGTGGTATGGAAACAGCGATGGCAGCTATCCTGCAGGCATCTGGCAGAATATCAATGGACAGTGGTATTTCTTCAATGAAAAAGGCTATATGGCCACCGGATGGGTCCAGTGGGATGGGAAGCAGTATTACTGCGATATTGCAGGCGGACAAATGCTTGCCGACACCACAACCCCTGATGGGTTTAAGGTGGGAGCTGACGGAGCGAAGCTTCCTTAAGGTTTAAAAAGTAATTGGCGGGCTGCTTTTTGCGGTCCGCCTTTTTAACGCCAAGGGAGCTGCTCCCTTGTAAAAAAGCTTGTAGGATTAAGGATTCTATCATATAATAACAGGGCGGAGGCAGATAGGAATGACAGAAATAATGACAGGAAAATTTTATAAGCGGGTACTGGCGGCAGCGGCAGTCCTTCTTACCCTGTGCCTGGCAGGCTGCGGTCTGGCGGCTTCAAACCCGTCCTCACTTCCTCAGGAAAAAGAGAGAAATGAGGCGGGCACGGATTTAAAAGTACATTTTATTGACGTGGGCCAGGGGGACAGTACCTTAATAGAGAAAGACGGACATTTCATGCTGATAGACGCAGGAGAAAGGGACCAGGGAGAGATTGTGGCTTCCTACCTGGAAAAACAGGGAGTGAAGACGCTGGATTACGTGATCGGAACCCATCCCCATTCAGACCATATTGGCGGTCTGGAGACGGTTATCCGGAAATTCCATGTCCAGAAGGTCTTTTTGCCGGAAAAGGAACATACGACGAAAGTTTATGAAGGCTTGTTGGATGCCATAGGAGATAAAAATTTGAAAATTACCATTCCAAAGCCAGGTGACAGCTATTCCCTGGGGGATGCGTCTTTTCAGATCATTGCCCCTGTCAGGGACTATGGAAATAACTTGAATAACTGGTCCGTGGGTATCCGGCTGGTCTATGGGAAAAACAGCTTTGTGTTATGCGGAGATGCGGAAAAGGAAGCGGAAGAGGATATGGCGGCAGGCGGCTTTCCTTTAAAGGCCGATGTGCTGAAGCTTTCCCACCATGGAAGTTCCACCTCGTCGTCTCCTGACTTTATGGACCGGGTGGATCCGGAGTATGGGGTGATCTCCTGCGGGAAAAATAATGATTATGGGCATCCTCACAAGGAGGTCCTGAATATGCTAAAGAAACGGGGCATTAAGGCTTTGCGGACAGACCAGCTTGGAACCATTGTGGCCGTAAGCGACGGAACAAAGGTCACCTTCCAAGGGATCGGGGAAGAAGCAGAAAAGGACAGGACGCAAGGTACGGCAGCCGCCCAGGATTATGTAATAAATACCAACACCAAAAAGTTTCACCGGCCGGAATGCAAGTCGGCGTCTTCCATAAAGGAAGGGAACCGGAAAACCTATCAGGGTTCCAGAGAGGAACTGATCCGGCAGGGGTATGAGCCGTGCCAAAGCTGCAGCCCTTAGGCTGGCAGCGAAAGGAAGGGGAAAGGTTATGAAGTATACCATAGACAGAATCGGGGAAACGATTGTTATCTGTGAGGATGAAAATGGAGACATGGTAAAGGTTCAGGCCCTAGAGCTGCCGGAAGGAGTAAGGGAGGGGGATATCCTTACAAAGGCGGACGGGACGTGGACCCTTGAGAGGGAAGAGACGGAGAGGCGCAGGCAGAGGATCCGTGACAAGCTGAAAGGTCTGACAGAATAAAGGATCAAAGGAATTGACCCATGGAGAGCAAAATATGAAGAATTATATTGTACTGGATCTGGAATGGAACCAGAGTGCCGGAGGGAAGGATGAGACGGTAGAACACCTTCCCTTTGAAATCATAGAGGTCGGAGCTGTAAAGCTCAATGAAGCTTTGGAAGAAGTGGGAGAATTTAAGAGGCTGATACGGCCACGGATTTATCCGGAGCTTCATGAAAAGATAGTGGAAGTGACCCACATGGACGAAAAGGCTCTGATGGAAGAGGGATGGAACTTTGAGGAAGCTGTAGAGGAGTTTCTTACGTGGTGCGGGGAGGAAGCCGTGTTCTGCACCTGGGGGTCCATGGATTTGACGGAGCTTCAGCGGAACATGGCTTTTTATGGGATCTTAAACCCCTTTCCAAAGCCCCTTCTCTATTATGACGTACAGAAGCTTTACAGCCTGCTTTATGGGGACGGCAAGGATAGGCAGTCCCTTGACATTGCTGTTTTAGAGCAGCGGGTCATCGGAGACCGGCCCTTTCACCGGGCCCTTGACGATGCCCATTACACCGGCCGCATTATGCATCAGATGGATTTTGAAAAGGTCCGGGAATACTGGTCAACAGATTATTACCGCCTGCCGGAAAAAAAGGAGGAAGAGGTATATCTGATCTTCCCAGAGTATTCCAAATATATTTCAAGGCCCTTTGAGACAAAGCAGGATGCCATCGGGGACAAAACCGTCACCGATTTGATCTGCTGCAAATGCAACCGGATGCTGAGAAAGAAAATTCGATGGTTTTCCGTGAACCAGAAGTTCTACACGGCCCTTGGCTGCTGTCCGGAACATGGGCATGTAAAAGGCAAGATCCGTATGAGGCGCTGTGATGACGGCCGTGTCTATGTGGTGAAGACCATGAAGCTGGTGGGAGAGGAAGATATCCGGGAGATTTATGAGAAAAAGGAAGAGACCAGAAAAAAACGGGTAGAAAAGACCAAGATCCGAAAGAAGAATAAAAAGAAGGGGGATCCCCCCCTTTCCTAAGCTTCGCTTTCCTTCATTCGGTATCCAACTCCGATTTCCGTGAAAATATATTTTGGCTCTGCCGGATTATTTTCTATCTTTCTGCGGATATGGGCCATATTGACCCGAAGGATCTGATTGTTGTTATCCGCGTAAGGTCCCCAGATGTGGCTTATGATGTAGTCGTAGGTCAGGACCTTGCCGGAATTTTCCGCAAGAAGGGAAACCAGCTTGTATTCGATCTGGGTCAGATGAATTTTATTCCCTTCCAGTGTGACCAGGCGCTTGGCAAAATCAATGACCAGGCCGTCGCTGCTGTATGGAGTGGGTATGACAGAACCGTCCACCGTACTGACCGTAGGCCTTCCGTGGCGCAGGGCAGTGCGGATCCTGGCTAACAGTTCGCTGGTTCCAAAGGGCTTGGTAATATAATCGTCGGCGCCGAAATCAAGGGCTGCCACCTTTTCATGCTCCTGTGTCCTGGCGGAAATGACGATGATGGGAATGGAAGTCCAGCTTCGGACGCTTTTTATGATATCGATTCCGTCCAGATCCGGAAGTCCCAGATCCAGAAGGATCACATCCGGGCAGAGGGAGTTGATCAGGGCCAGGCCATCCCGGCCGTTATGGGCCGTATCCACTTTATAGTCATGTCTTTCTAAAGCGCTTTCAATAAAGTTGCAGATATTCTTTTCGTCTTCAATCATGACGATTGTAAACTTACTCATATGCATTCTCCCCTAATGGTAGTGTAAATGTAAAAACTGCGCCATGCTCTTCATTGGCTGCTGTGATTTTCCCGTCGTGGGCAGTGACAATGGCCTTGCAGATAGAAAGCCCGATCCCCATTCCCTTATGGGAATCATAGCTGCTGTTGGGTGATGAGGTATAGCCGTCAAATAATGTGTTCAGCCGTTCCGGGGAAATTCCCACGCCATGATCCCGTATCTCAAACCAGGCATACCCATCCCGCACGAAGATGGACAGGCTGATAGGTTCCGTTGAATTGGAATGATAGACGGCATTTTCCAGAAGATTCATGATGACCTGTTCGATCAATATGGCATCCATGGGAACCATGACAAACTCATCCGGAACTTTCACCCGGACAATGGATTCAGGAAGTCTTTTGTGAAAGCGTTCAATGGCTTCGGAGGCCACCTCTTCCAAAGGCTCAGGGCGCTTTGAAACCGGGGTGACCGTATCGCGGATCCTGGTGACGCTTAAAAGGTTTTCCACCATATTTAAGAGCCAGTTGGCATCTTCACGGATATTGGAAACCAGGCTGGTTTTTTCTGATTCAGGCATGTTGCTGGAATTTTCCAGGTATGTGCTGCTGGCACCGATGATCCCTGTAAGAGGAGTCCGGAGATCATGGGAAATGGCCCGTAGGAGATTTGCCCTCAAGGCTTCCTTCTCCGCCTCCATCAACAATTTTTCCCGTTCATTCAAAATACGGCTTTGTTCTTTTAAGTGGGTCGTCGTAGCGCTTGTAATGGTTGAAATGACCAGCAGTGCAATGAAGGTAACTGGGTATCCTTCCATTGTAAAGTTAAAGGCCATAAATGGGTAAGTAAACACAAAGTTTACACAAATCACGCTGATAAAAGAGGCAATGACTCCCGGTATATAGCCGGTGGAATAGCGGGAGATCAAAACCACTGCCATCATATAAATAATTCCTACATTGTTAGTGTACCCTCCCAGTATGTGCATCATGTAAGAGAGAGCGGTGGCCAGCAGGAGGGAAATAAAGGTGATCAGAAAGTTCCGAAGCACGTCCTTTCTGGATAGTTTTTGATGTTTGTTCATGAAATCCCCCTTGGTATCTAAGGTCATTTGAAACGGCCGCCCCGCCGTCTTTTCCGCTTTGATGAATAGGAACTGCGCCTTTGTTCCATAATGCTGTTGAATTCATCGGCTGAAACTCCTGAGTCCTGAAGACGTTTCATGCGCTGCTCCCGCCGGATAAGGAAATCATGTTCATCCCTGTGCTTCTGGTATAAAAAGAAGACAATGGCTCCGCCGATGACTGCCGCGGCTCCCACACTTCCTAATATGAGCCAGGCCGCCAGTGGAATCTCAAAGGGCCTTAAAGCCTTTTCCCGGTAATCTTCCGCTTCTTTTTCCAGGCTCTTCCCGGTAGGTCTGGTGGAAGTCTGGGCAGCAGACGGATCCAAAGCTTCTCCGGATCCGGAATGGGTTTCGGCCTGGGGAACGGTGGCTGCTTTGGTCTCCTGTGCCTTATTCTGGAATAAGGCATCATTAACCTCCAGGAAGGTACAGCCCACCACACGGTCGTTGTAACGGTAGTTTATTTTTGCGATGGCATTTTCAGGGTCGCCGGAAGAGATATCATAGCTGAGCTCCGGCTTTGCATCGGAAAAATTTGCTGTTTTAGGCAGGATGATCCGGCTGTCGTGGTCCAGTATCAGGGCCTCCGGCTTTGTGATGGACAATCCGCTGAAGTTTAAGTCACTGGTAATGGAGCTGTAGGTTTTTTCATAATCCGCAGCCTTTAAGGAAACAAAATTTTCAAAACCAAAATCCAGGAGGTTTTTGGTATCAGACCAATACTGGGGGGTTGATCCCTTTAAGATGATGGTAATCAGCTTTAACCCGTTTTTTTTCGCACAGGTGATCAGGGTGTTGCCGGCCAGTGTGGTGTAGCCTGTTTTGCCGCCGACAATGCCCGGATAGTAGTAAGGCGTGCTTTTTCGCATCATCTTATGGCCGGGATAGATGGTAAGCCCTTCCTTATTAATGGAGTTAGGCGGAAGCTTATAATAGGTTGTGGAGTCGATCTCTTCAAAAACCGGATTGTTAAATGCTGCCCTTGCAATAAGGGCCATGTCGTAAGGGGAAGTATAATGCTCCGGGTTATTTAAGCCGCTGGGATTGGAAAAATTGGTGTTTGTACATCCCAGTTCCTTTGCCCGGGCGTTCATCATATCGGCAAAGGCTTCCGTGCTTCCGGCCACATGCTCTGCAAGCGCGTTGGCTGACTCATTGGCTGATTTCAGCAGCAGGGCATAGAGACAGTCTTTCACAGACAGCTTGTCCCCTTCATTGATTCCTGCGTTGCTGCTTCCGGATTCCACATTGAATACGGCGTTATGGGAAAATGTTACGGTTTCGTCCAGACTGCAGTTTTCGATGACCAGAAGCGCAGTCATGACCTTGGTAATGCTGGCGGGAAAATATTCGTTGTGTATGTTCTGGCCCCACAAAACGGTCCCGGTGTCCGCATCCATCACAATAGCCCCCTGGGCCTGGACCGACATGCCGGAAGGCCAGTCTGCAGCCGCAAGAGAAGTCCTTGTATAGGAGGAGACAAGAAAAAGCAGGCACAGAAAAAATATAGAAATCTTTTTTGTATATTGAGTCATATTGAGCAATCTCTCCATAAGTGTTCCTTCGGTTTCAGGCAATACTTCAACCTACAGTATAGGTTATTTGATGTTACAAGTAAAGATTATTTGACATTTTTCCCGTATTTATATGGGAATGAATCCAGGGGATCTGCCTGCATATCCAGACGGTTTACATGCTTTTGGCTCAGAGTTGTTTTCTTTTAGCCTTGCCCATAAGAAAAAGACAGGCAGCGAAGATGAGCAGGATGGAGAAAAGGTAGATAGAACCGATGAGAAAAACCGTGTCCCTAAAAAAGCCTTCCGGAACGATGTTAATCAGCATATCTGTGGAAGGATCCAGCATCCATAAGTCATTTTTGAAGAAGATATGGTGGAACAGGATAAAATACCTGGTAAAGTCTGTGGAAATTATAAAAGCTATGACAGCAGCCAGGAAAAAAAAGATCCCGGTTCCCGCGCACACGGCCTTTGGAAAGGTACTCTTAAAGCTGGTTCTTAATAAAAGCAGGATCATAAGGCATAAAGCCATGACCATGAGACAGCCTCTGCGTATGGAAAGGGCGCCCAGAAACAATCCCCGGACATCCTCCATATGGGCGATTTCCCTGGCATTGAAAAATTCCCGTTTCACGCCCCCCATGGTGGTTTCCACGTGGAGATCATCTCTCGTTCCACGGAGATAGGACATCATTTCACCCGTAACATCAAGAAGATCCTCCATTTTCATTGAGACGGATTCGGTCACGTTATATTTGGCATATTCTTTTTCAAAGTATCCCGGCACCCAGTAAACGGCTGCCTCCACGGAGGTAAATAAAAGCACGGTCATGAGACAGAGGGAAAAAATGATTCCGGCAGTATATTGAAGCAAACGGTTCATAGGAGTCCTCCTTGAGGAAATTATTTTTTTGTTGCGGTAGGCAGATTCCAGCAAAAACGGGTGGCCAGCAGACGGATCAAAACCACGGAACAGGCGCCGGCCAGCATGGCGATATTGCCGTTTATGCAGTTCATAAGCTTTGCATAAAGGATTGCGCCTGCAATAGAAGCACAGGCATAAATGTGTTTTCTAAGGACATAAGGAGTTTGTCCGGCCATAATGTCCCGCAGAATGCCGCCTCCTACCCCGGTGATGACGCCTAAAAAGATAATGAGAAAATCATAATCCCCATAGCCGGAAAGCACCGCCGTATCGATTCCCACTACGGTAAAAGCACCAAGGCCAATGGCATCAAATATGTTCATGACCTTTTCATAGGTTTCTATGGAACGTCCGGCCAGGATCTTCTGGTTCATCCTTACGATGATAAATAGAAGCATAACCGTTATAAAAGCCAGCAATACATAAATGGGGTCCTTAAAAAGGGCAGGAGGTACATTTCCTATGATAATATCCCTTAACATACCGCCTCCCACGGCGGTGGTGACGCCAAGAACAATAACACCAAGAAGATCCAGCCGTTTTTTAATGGCAACCATGGCCCCGGAAGAGGCAAAAGCAATGGTTCCGATGGCTTCTACAAAGAAAAACAGGGAAAGATCTATTTTCATGAACAACCTCCGATAGATTCCCATAAGGGAAATTAAAGCAAGTATAAGTTTTGGAGGGACATTTGTCAATATATCCTGGAGTCATAAACGGCAGCATGATCAGTATGCTTAAAATTTACTTGCTTTTTTAAATAAAATTATATATTATATTGAAAAGTTCAAAAATGAATCTTTACATAATTCTGTAATAAAAGGAAAGGGGTTGACGCAGGCATAGGGAGCCAATGGGAGGAAAGCAGTGAAACTTGACGACCTGATTTGAGAAAGAGGTGTTGCATGATGAACCAGAAAGAATTTATGAAAAATGTGGAAGAGTGGTCCGATATCTGTTTAAATGATGAAAGGATCGACCTGGAAGCATATGACAGGTTTGAGGTAAAGCGGGGACTTAGGGACAAAAGCGGAAACGGTGTTGTGGCAGGCTTAACCAAGGTGTCGAAGATTTTATCAAACAAGGTCGTAGACGGGGAAAAGGTCCCATGTGAAGGCCAGTTGTTTTACCGGGGATATAACATTCATGACCTGGTAAACGGTGTTGTGGGAGAAGCTCGTTTTGGTTTTGAGGAAATTGCCTATCTCCTTCTTTTTGGAGATCTGCCGGACGAGAGTCAGTTGCAGCACTTTACCGAGACCCTGGGCTACAGCCGGACTCTGCCTACCAATTTTGTCAGAGATGTGGTCATGAAAGCGCCCAGCCAGGATATGATGTCCTGCCTTGCCAGAAGTATCCTGACTCTGGCCTCTTACGATGATAAGGCCAGCGACATATCTGTTCCCAATGTGCTCCGTCAGAGCCTGATGCTCATCAGCGTCATGCCTATGCTGGCGGTTTATGGATATCACTCGTTCAATCACTATGAAAGAGGGGAAAGCATGTACATTCACAGGCCGGATGAGAAGCTGTCTACGGCTGAGAATATCTTACGGCTTTTAAGGCCGGATATGAACTATTCCATGGTGGAAGCCCATGTTCTTGACCTGGCCCTCATCCTTCATATGGAGCATGGAGGCGGAAACAACTCCACCTTTACGACCCATGTGGTCACTTCCTCCGGTACGGACACATACAGCGTGATTGCGGCTGCTCTCGCATCTTTAAAGGGGCCGAAGCATGGCGGCGCCAACATTAAGGTAGTGGAAATGATGGATGACTTAAGAAAGGAAGTCCAGGACTTAAAGGATGAAGAGGAAGTAGAGAATTACTTAAGAAAGCTTCTCCATAAGGAAGCATTTGACAGGAAAGGCCTTATTTACGGTATGGGACATGCAGTTTATTCCAAATCCGATCCCCGTGCAGAAGTATTCAAAGGCTTTGTGAAACAATTGTCAGAGGAAAAAGGCCGTATAGATGACTTTAATCTTTATTCCATGATCGAGCGCCTGGCGCCCCAGGTGATCGCAGATGAAAGAAAGATTTACAAGGGCGTAAGCGCCAACGTGGACTTTTACAGCGGTTTTGTGTACAGCATGCTGGACATCCCCAATGAATTGTTCACCCCTATCTTTGCCATTGCAAGAATCGTGGGATGGAGCGCCCACCGGATCGAAGAGCTGATCAACATGGACAAGATCATCCGTCCGGCTTACATCAGTGTAATGCAGGAAGAAGATTATAAGCCCCTGGGAGACAGATAGAAACAGGGGAGATAAGAAACATCCGGACCTGCTTTGGCTGGAAATACCCGGTTAAAAAGGGATCTGCCCGGGAAGGGGCGGGAAACCGGCATAAAATTACAAATATTATCAGTTTTCAGAAAGGCGGTACTTCAATATGGAGCAGAAAGGATTGCTCACGAAATTCGTTTCAGGAGGAGGGTGAGCGGCTAAATTAGGGCCGGGAGCTCTTTCAAATATTATCGGCGATCTGCCGAAGCTGTCAGATCCGGCATTGATCGTTGGCTTTGATACGGCGGATGATGCCTGTGTTTATCAGATCAGTGAGGATATGGCAATCATACAGACGGCGGACTTTTTTCCGCCCATGGTGGATGATCCTTATTTATTCGGAAAAATTGCGGCTGCCAACGCCTTTTCAGATGTCTATGCAATGGGCGGGGTGCCCAAGTTAGCCTTAAACCTTCTTTGCGTAAACCCCTGTCTGGGAGATGAGGTGGTAAAAGAAATCCTGCGGGGAGGATCGGATCAGGCCATAAAGGCTGGGTGCATCATAACCGGAGGACATACCATTGAGGACAAGGTTCCCAAATACGGATTAAGCGTTACGGGATTCGTCCATCCGGGAAAGGTACGGAAGAATGTGGGAGCAAAACCCGGTGATGTGCTGGTTCTGACCAAGCCTATTGGTTCAGGGATCCTCTTAACTGCCTTGAAAGCGGAATTTATTGAACCAAAGGACTGTGAGGTCATGTTTGAGAGCATGGCTGCATTGAATCAGGAGGCAGGAGCCGCCATGGAAGGTCTTTCCGTCCATGCATGCACCGATATTACGGGCTTTGGCCTTTTAGGGCATCTATATGAAATGGCAGCAGGCAGTGAAGTTACTATATCTGTTTTTGCAGATGAACTGCCCCTGTTTCCTTTGGCAGAGGAAATGGCACTTACCGGCCTGGTTCCTGTCGGTGCTTACCGGAATTTTGATTATATCAAACCCTTTGTTAAAATTATGCCAGATGTAAACCAGGCATTGATTGATATTGCTTCTGACGCACAAACCTCAGGAGGCCTGTGCATTGCCCTGCCGGAAGAAGAGGCGGACATCCTAATAAAGAGGCTTAAGGATGCCGGGGTCATGGGATATAGAATAGGGGTGGCCAAGGCGGAGTCTGATAAAAAAATTGAATTGATGAATATACAAAAACACAAGTGATTTTAAGCTTGTGTTTTTTTGATGTTTAAAAATATACTAAAAATGTTTTTGATATTCCTTATTTTATAAGTTTTTACCTATAAAAGTTTTTGACTTATAAAAAAATGGAATAAAGGCTGTCGAAGATATAAAAAACACTTTCTTGATATGGATAGGAAAAATGGTATAATGTAAAAGTGGATTGTAGACAATCTACAATTTAATACTTCAAGGAAGCAGACAGGTAACTGGTGTGCCTACCGGTCTTCAAAACCGTGTTGCGGCTAATGGTCGTGGGTGGGTTCGATTCCCATATGCTTCCGCCAAAAATAATTTCCATTAACATAAATTGCGGCCATATTGTTAAAAAAATATCAATACGTGGATCTGGGTGAGGAAAGAATGGACAGCATAATTATAGGAACGGCAGGACATATCGATCATGGGAAAACGGCATTGGTAAAAGCCCTTACAGGTCATGATACGGACACCCTGGCCGAGGAAAAGAAAAGAGGGATTTCCATTAATCTTGGATTTACCGGATTTCAGCTTCCTAACGGGCGCACTCTTGGCATTGTGGACGTTCCGGGGCATGAAAAGTTTATTAAGAACATGCTGGCCGGAGCCACAGGCATTGATGCCGCTCTCATCATTATTGCGGCCAATGAGGGGATCATGCCCCAGACCAGGGAACATATGGACATTCTCAGTTACCTGGGGATACAAAAATATTTGATCGTGCTCACGAAAATTGACCTGGTAGATGAGGAATTTAAGGAACTGGTGATCGATGATATCCAGTCGTTTATAAAAGGAACCTTTTTGGAGGGGACAAAGATCGTTGAGGTGGATTCTGTCAGCAGAAAGGGTTTTGACGGATTGATCAGGGAGCTTGAGATCCTGACTTCCCATATCCGGGAGCGGAGTTTCACGAAAAAACCCCGGATGAACATAGACCGGGTTTTTTCCGTAAAAGGATACGGGACCGTAGTCACCGGGACCCTGATGGAAGGGATTTTAAAGGCTGAGGATGAACTGGTGGTCTATCCTCAGGGGATCCTGACCAAGGTAAGAAATCTGCAGGTCCATGAACATAACGTGGAATCTGCATATGCCGGACAGAGGACGGCCATCAACCTATCTAACATTGCGGTGGATGAATTAAAGAGAGGAAACACGGTTGCAACAAAGGACGGCGTGTACGTAACGGACAGGATTGATGTCAGGTTTTCCATTGTAAAGACGACAAAGCTTGAAATGGGCAGGTTTTATAAGTTAAAGCTTTATGTGGGGGCAGCGGAGGAAGTGGCCAGGTTTGTTCCCATCACCCATAAAAAGGTAAAGGCAGGGGATGAGGGATATGCCCAGATTCTTCTGGATCATGAAATATCCGTTTTAAAAGGCGACCGTCTTGTGCTCAGAACCATTTCTCCGGTGACCACCATCGGGGGAGGGGTCATCATAGATCCCAAAGCCGGGAAATATAAAAATAATCCTGAGGAACGGCTTAAGTCCCTTCAGATGAAGGATTCGGCATCTTCCAAAGAGATCATGGAAGAATATATTAAAAACAATCCGTTTTCCACCTTTGAACAAATAGCCGCCTTTTTAAATAAGGATATTCAGGAAGACGAGCTGAAGGAGCTTGAAGGAGATGGAACTGTTTTATTCATAGAAAAGCAGTACATACATGCAGAGTATCTGATGCATTACAGGTATATGGTGGAAGACATCTTAAGGGATTATCATAAGAAAAACAGGCTTCGGCGGGGGATTCCAAAGGCGGAACTGCTGGAAAAACTGGATCTGTCCCATAAGAAACAATGTGAATCCATGCTGAAATATCTGGCTGGAAAGAACCTGGTGAGGCTGGAGCAGAACCTGGTTTCCGGCTTTGATTTTGAGCCTGCCCTTACGGAAGAGCAAAAGAAAGTGATGGATGGACTGGCTGAAAAGATCATGGAAAGCGGCTACACACTTGTGACGGCCTCAGAGCTGACGGAAAATGCCAGGGAAAAGCAGCAGGTGCTTGAATTCATGCTGCAAGGAGGCTACATGATCCTTCCCGGACAGTATATTCTGGCAGAAGACCAGTATAAAAAGGCCAGGGAAACGGCAAAAAGGCTCTTTCAGGAAATGGGTGTGTTAAAGCTTCCGGATTTCAGGGATTCCATCGGAACCAGCCGGAAGTTTGCCTTAATGCTTCTGGAACGGTTTGATCAGGAGAAGTTCACCAGACGCCAGGGAGATGACAGGATATTAAATACTAAAAAATAAATGGAGGTGCGCCTTGAAGATTTACGATGTCGTAATAATAGGTGGAGGGCCTGCCGGCTTGTCCGCAGGTCTTTATGCAGGAAGAGCAAGATTGAATGCGCTGCTGATCGAGAAGGAAAAGGATGGAGGACAGATCGTCATTACTTCTGAAATCGAGAATTATCCGGGATGTCTTCCCGAGGAATCAGGCAGTTCCCTGGTGCAGAGGATGACAAGGCAGGTAGAGAAATTTGGAATTGACCGAACATCTGACTGCATTCAGGAAGTGGACTTTTCAGGAAATATCAAGATATTAAAAGGAAAAGAAAATGAATATCATGCCAAAACTGTGATCATTGCCACAGGAGCCTTTCCAAAGCCCATCGGCTGTCCCGGGGAAAGGGCATTGATCGGAAAAGGGGTATCTTACTGTGCCACCTGCGATGGAAACTTCTTCGAGGATTTTGATATTTATGTGGTGGGCGGGGGAGATACAGCCGTTGAAGAGGCCCTCTACTTAACAAAATTTGGCCGGAAGGTGACCATCATCCATCGACGGGATGAGCTTCGGGCCGCAAAATCCATTCAGGAAAAGGCATTTGAAAATCCGAAAATCGATTTCATGTGGGATTCTGTGGTAAAAGAGATAAACGGAGACGGAATGGTCCAGAGCATGTCCGTGGAGAATGTGAGGACAGGAGAAGTGACGGAAGTTGTTGCCGATGAGGATGACGGTACTTTCGGGATCTTCGGATTTATCGGATACCTGCCCCAGTCAAAATGTTTTGAAGGCATTTTGGACATGGAATACGGGTATATCAAAACAAATGAAAATATGGAAACAAACATACCAGGAGTTTTTGCCGCCGGGGATATCAGGATTAAGAGCTTAAGACAGGTTGTTACCGCATGTGCAGATGGAGCCATCGCAGCCGTTATGGCTGAGAAATATATAGAAAATAATGGAGGAGATTAGGATGTTAGTTGTAGATAAGGATACCTTTGTACCAGAAGTGCTGGAAGCGGAAGGAGTTGTATTTGTAGACTTTTTCGGAGACGGGTGTGAGCCATGCAAGGCTCTGCTTCCTCATGTTGAGAAATTTGCCGAGGAGTACAGTGATAAGATCAAATTCACAAAGCTGAATACCACAAAGGCCAGAAGGCTTGCCATATCCCAGAAGATTCTGGGGCTTCCGGTCATGGCCATCTATAAAGGAGGGGAAAAGGTGGAAGAACTGGTAAAAGACGATGCAACCCCTGACAGAATCGAAGAAATGATAAAGAAATATGCATTGTCCGCACCAACTTAAGTTTTTTTGTAAAACCATTTGGAACATAGCGTGGAACATATGATGTTTTCAGTCTGCAAAGCGGAGCAATCTGCCTTGGGGACACACGTTATAATATATGAAAAAAGGAGGTAATAAGATGCTGAAAGACAAAAAGGTCATCATTATCGGTGACAGAGACGGCATTCCCGGTCCGGCCATTGAACAGTGTATCAAAACAGCCGGTGCGGAAGTAGTATTTTCGTCAACAGAATGCTTTGTCTGAACGGCTGCGGGTGCTATGGACCTGGAGAATCAAAAGAGGGTAAAATCTTTGGCGGAACAGTACGGCCCTGAAAACATTATCGTTGTTTTAGGAGCCGCAGAAGGTGAGGCTGCCGGCCTTGCCGCTGAAACTGTTACGGCAGGAGACCCTACTTATGCAGGACCATTGGCAGGAGTCCAGTTGGGACTAAAAGTATACCATGCTTGTGAGCCGGAAATCAAAAGTGAAGTGGACAGCGATGTCTATGACGAGCAAATCAGTATGATGGAGATGGTATTGGATGTTGATGATATCCGAAAAGAAATGTCAACAATAAGGGACGAGCATTGTAAATATTAACATTCATCCCTTCACAGATCAATTCTTGTGAAATGGTGACCCAGTTTTTCCGTTTGAATAAAAATGGTATATTGGCACCGCATTTTGCAGGAATTGATTTATTATTAGGACCTGATATAAGGTGCAGGGGTGAAAACATTTTTCAACCTTGAATTTGAAAATCAAATGAACAGGGTTTCCTGTCAATTTGATTCAGTAGGAGGCAAAATATGTACAGCGTCTTAAAAGGGGCAAGCTACATCCTTGCCCATACGCCGGATATGGTAATTCATAATGGCACAACCCAGACGACCCAGAGAACCATTGATCCGAATTCGGAATATTTAAAAAATCTGGATAAAAGTCTGCGTTCTTATGAAGAGTGTAAGGCATATCTGCCGAACCAGACTTACATAGGAAATGTTACGCCTGATGAACTGGCCGGTTATGCGCAGCCATGGTTTCAGCAGAAATCCGATTACGATCAGAGAGAAGGCAGGTTTGGAGAAATCATGCCGGAAGATGAATTCATCGGCCTGATCGCAATCTGCGATGTATTTGATCTTGTAAAACTGGAAGTTCAGTTTGCTGATTCCGTGAAGAAAAAATTAGAATCTCACAGCCTTATTGATCCATTGCTTTTAAAACCCTTAGAAAAAAGCTTTGAATTATCAGAAATTAACCGTTTGATCACAGAGGAACACGGGGAGCCCTTGTATTACCAGGGTACCATTGTGGGCTGTATCAAGGCGGCACATGATATTGACGATACCCTTTCGGCCCACGTCATTTTTGAAAATCTCGTTTCAAAAGCTTCCTGCGTTTTATCGCTGCTGCATTTAATCCATAAGAATGATATCAAAAAAGAAGAAATTGAATATGTGATCGAGTGTTCGGAAGAAGCCTGCGGTGATATGAACCAGAGAGGCGGAGGAAACTTTGCAAAAGCAGCGGCTGAGATCGCAGGTTTAACCAATGCCACAGGCTCTGATGTAAGAGGCTTCTGTGCCGGCCCGGCCCATTCCCTGATCCACGGGGCGGCCCTGGTAAAGGCAGGGATCTTTAAGAATGTGATCGTTACGGCTGGAGGGTCTACCGCAAAGCTTGGGATGAATGGAAAGGATCACGTAAACAAAGGGATGCCCCTGCTGGAGGACTGTGTAGCCGGCTTTGCCGTGCTCATCAGTGCCAATGACGGCATCAGCCCGGAGATCAATACGGATATCGTGGGCAGGCATATGGTGGGGACCGGGTCTTCCCCTCAGAATGTCATTTCTTCCCTGACGGCAGCGGCTCTTGAAAAAGCAGGGCTGAAGCTGACGGACATTGATAAGTATTCTGTGGAAATGCAGAATCCGGATATTACGAAACCTGCAGGAGCCGGCAACGTGCCGGAGGCAAATTATAAGATGATAGGGGCTCTTGCCGCCATGCGGAAAGAGATCGAAAAATCCCAGTTGGCAGATTTCGTGTCAAAGCACGGCATGGTAGGCTGGGCGCCCACTCAGGGGCATATCCCTTCCGGAGTTCCTTACCTGGGATTTGCCAGACAGGAGCTGATGGATAAGAAAATCACCAGAGCCATGTTTATTGGAAAGGGAAGCCTGTTCCTTGGAAGAATGACCAATCTCTTTGACGGGGTGTCCTTTGTCCTGCAGCAGAACAGCGGCGCAGGCCAGGAGGAAACCGTGTCCGAGGAAAGGATCAAAAAGCTGATTGCAGCATCCTTAAAGGACTTTGCCAGGCATCTTCAGGAAGACGAGGGGTGATGGTATGCAGGAAGGTAAGATGAAACGCATAATTGCAGAGACCTTTTTGGATATGGCTCACATGCTTGAGACAGGCCAGTCCGGCAAAAAAATGCCCATCGCAGTTACTGCCATAGGCAGTGAGCACGGGGAAGAGGCCATTTATCAGGCAGCCTGTGCAGCGGCAAAAAAAGGGATATTTGTGAAAGTAATCGGAACCATGGCAATGGAAGGGGAAAACCTGGAGGTCATACCGGTCGCTTCGGAAGAAGAGGGCCATAAAAAGATGGATGACATGCTTAAGAACCAGGAAGCTTACGGGGCAGTAACCATGCACTATCCTTTTCCCATCGGAGTCTCTACGGTCGGCCGGGTGATTACCCCGGCAGCCGGAAAACAGATGTATATTGCATCCACAACAGGAACGTCAGCCGTGAACCGGGTGGAGAGCATGGTAAAGAATGCCATATACGGAATCATTGCGGCTAAGGCCAGCGGGGTGGAAAACCCCACCGTAGGCATTTTAAATGTGGATGGAGCCCGTCAGGCAGAGATTGCACTGCAAAAGCTTAAGAAAAATGGATATGACATCCGGTTTGCCGTTTCCCAAAGAGCGGATGGAGGCATTGTCATGAGAGGTAATGACTTACTGACAGGTTCTGCGGATGTAATGGTCATGGACTCTCTCACCGGAAATGTACTCACAAAGGTGTTTTCCGCCTATACCACAGGAGGCAGCTATGAGTCGGTTGGTTTTGGATACGGTCCGGGAATCGGCGAAGGGTTTGACAAGCTGATCCTCATTGTTTCAAGGGCATCGGGAACACCTCTGGTCACAGGGGCCATTGAATTTGCAAAAGAACTCCTTGACGGCAATTATCAGAAGGTCATGGCTGAGGAGTTTGGAAAGGCGAAGAAGGCAGGCCTTACTGAGATTCTGGAGGAACTAAAGCCCGGTAAGGCTTCAGAGCCGGCAGAGGAAGTAAAAGCGCCTCCAAAGGAAGTGGTAACAGAGGAGATCCTTGGAATTGAGATCATGGATTTAGAAGCTGCGGTTTCCTGCTTATGGGCTGCAGGTATTTATGCGGAAAGCGGAATGGGCTGTACAGGACCTGTGGTTCTCATGGCGGAACACAATCTTAAAAAGGCCAGGGAAATCCTTTCCTGCAATCAGTTTATCGGCTGACCCAGCCGGAAGACAGCTTTGAAGGTTTGAAAAACAATTTGAGAGGTTCGGAAAATGACAGATAAAAACAGTCTCATGAGACAATTGCCTAAAGTGGATGAAATGATGCGTTCCATGGCTTTAGAAGGAATCACCAATGTTCCGGCAGTTTTGGTAAAGCTTGCCTGTCAAAAGGAAATCGAGCTGGAACGGCAAAAAATTTTATCCGGAGAATCCTGTCAGCTCTCAAAGGATGATTTAATCAGACGGATCAAGGCTGAAATCCAAAGGCAGAACCAGCCCCATCTGCGAAGGGTGATCAATGGGACCGGCATTGTGCTCCATACCAATTTAGGGAGAGCAAGGCTTTCCCAGACGGTTTCGGAAAGCATGAAGGAAATCAGCGGATCCTACTCCAATCTGGAGTATCATCTGGAAACAGGGGAAAGAGGCTCCAGGTACGACCATGTGGAGCAGCTTCTTACCTTTTTGACCGGCGGGGAGGCAGCCCTTGTTGTCAACAACAATGCGGCGGCCGTGTACCTGGTGCTGAATTCCATGGCAAAGGGAAAAGAGGTCATCGTTTCAAGGGGAGAGCTGGTGGAGATAGGCGGAGCATTCCGTGTTCCTGAAATCATGACGGCCAGCGGATGCAGGCTTACAGAGGTGGGAACCACCAACAAGACCCATGAAAGAGATTATGAAGATAACATCAGTGAGAATACCGGGGCATTATTAAAGGTCCACACCAGCAATTATAAGATCATCGGCTTCACAGAGGAGGTTTCTCTGGAACAGATGAAGGCGGTGGGGGAAAGACACGGGCTTCCGGTGATATACGATCTGGGATCAGGGCTGTTGGCCGACTTAAAGGCGTATGGGATCGGTGATGAACCAACGGTCAAAGACTGTCTGGAACAAAGGGCTGATATTGTATGCTTCAGCGGTGATAAGCTCCTTGGCGGACCTCAGGCCGGTATCATAGTAGGGAAAGCCCGGTACATCAATGAGATGAAGAAAAATCATCTGCTCCGGGCGCTGCGGATCGATAAACTGACCTTGAATGCCCTGGAATTAACTCTCAGGCAGTATTTGTCCCCGGAAACGGCAATGGAGCAGATCCCTACCTTAAAAATGATCACAGAGCCTTTGGAACGTTTAAGGGAAAAAGCAGAGCATTTACATAGCCTTCTGGTGAAACAGCCGGGGGTACAGGCCCAGGTGCTGGAAACGGAAGGGCAGATCGGCGGAGGAACCATGCCGGGTGTCAATCTTCCATCTTATGCAGTAGGAATAAGCGTGGAAGGGGTATCCCCGGATATGCTGGAAAGCATGCTTAGAAATAACCCCGTTCCCATGATAGCAAGGATCTGGAAAAACAAGGTACTGCTTGATGTAAGGACCATGAGTGAGGAAGACCTTTTGGTGGCGGCGGATTTTTTTAATAAGACAGTATTTTAAGTATTAATTTGAAAGGAGATATGGAATGAAGCTGGAATTGGGAAATTTTTATGTAAAAGATATTTGCTTCGGCGATCAGACTTCTTTAAAAGACGGGCTTCTTACGGTGAATAAAGAAGAAGCTCTTGCAGTAATAAAAGAAGACGAACATATCACGGAAGCAGAACTCTATATAGTATCGCCTGGGGATCAGGTCAGGCTTGTTCCTGTAAAGGAGGCCATTGAGCCCCGTTACCGTGTGGGAGGAGGCCCGGTATTTCCGGGAGTGACCGGCGAATTGATGCAGGCCGGAAACGGAACTACCTATGCACTGAAGGATATGAGCGTTCTGGTGGTGGGAAAACACTACGGCGGTTTCCAGGATGGACTGATTGATATGGGCGGAGAAGGTGCCAAATACACCTACTTCTCACAGTTGAAAAACCTGGTTTTGGTTGCCGATTCTGATGAGGTTTTTGAGCAGAAGGAACAGCAGAAGAAGAACAGGGCCTTAAGATGGGCAGGCATGCGCCTTGCCGAATACATCGGCGCCGCAACAAAGGATTTAACGCCGGATGAGGTGGAGACTTTTGAACTGGAGCCGGTTACAAAAAGAAGCGAAGAAGTAAACAAGCTTCCAAGCGTGGTATTGGTGCTTCAGCCTCAGTCTCAGATGGAAGAAGGCGGCTATAATGACTTAAATTACGGATGGGATACCAACCGGATGCTTCCCACCTTCATGCATCCCAATGAGGTGCTTGATGGGGCAATGATCAGCGGATCCTTTATGCCATGCTCTTCCAAGTGGGCTACCTATGATTTCCAGAACCTCCCCATGATCCGCAGGCTTTATAAGGAGCATGGAAAGACCATTAATTTCCTTGGAGTGATCATGTCCAACTTAAATGTGGCCCTGGATCAGAAGGAAAGAGCTGCCTTATTCGTAGCACAGATGGCAAAGAGCCTGGGAGCGGATTCCGCCATTGTTGCGGAAGAAGGATACGGCAACCCGGATGCAGACTTTACGGCATGCATCGTTGCCCTGGAAAATGCAGGCGTTAAGACCGTAGGACTTACAAACGAGTGTACGGGAAGAGACGGCGCCAGCCAGCCGCTGGTTTCCTTAGATGAGAAAGAGGATGCCATTGTTTCCTGCGGAAACGTATCCACACTCATCAGGCTTCCAAAGATGGAAACAGTACTTGGAGAGTTAGAGGCCCTTGCAAGGGACGGAATGTCCGGAGGCTGGTCCAATGATGAGATTTTAGGGGCTTCCGTAAAAGAAGATGGTTCAATTATTATGGAAAACAACGCCATGTTCTGCGGGGACCAGGTAGTAGGCTGGTCAACCAAGAGGATGGTAGAATTCTAGAAGGAGGGACGAAATGAAAGGTATTTTATACTTAAATCAGTTTTTTGGGCAGATCGGCGGAGAAGAACTGGCTGATTTCAAACCGGAAATCAGAGAAGGCCTTGTTGGTCCGGCTATGGCACTGCAGCAGGAATTAGGCGATGATGTTGAAATCACACATACCGTCATCTGCGGCGATAACTTTATGGGTTCCAATACAGAGGAAGCGGTAGAAACCATCCTTTCCATGCTGAAGGGAAAAGAAATGGATGTGTTTTTTGCAGGACCGGCTTTCCGTGCAGGACGTTACGGGTCAGCCTGCGGTCACATCTGCAGCGCTGTTAAAAAGGAGTTGGGAGTGCCTGTTCTCACCTCTATGAACGATGAAAACCCTGGGGTTGAAATGTTCAGAAAGGACATGTACGTATTTAAAGGCGGAGCCAGCGCGGCAGCCATGAAAAAAGACGTAAAGGTCATGGCAAAGTTTGCTCTTAAGCTGTTAAAGGGAGAGAAATTACTTCCCGCAGCAGAGGAAGGTTACTTTGGAAGAGGGATCAGGGACCAGATCTGGCTGGATCCTCCGGTAACGGCGGCTGACCGTGTCATTGACATGCTTCTTAAGAAAGTTCACGGAGAGCCATATGAGACAGAGCTTGTCATTCCAAAGTCTGACCGGGTGGCAATCGCTCCGGCCATCACTCCGGAAGAACTGAGCAAGCTGGAGGTTGCCCTCATTACTTCAGGAGGAATCGTTCCCGTAGGAAATCCGGACCGCATTCAGTCAGCCTCAGCAACCAAGTGGGGTAAATATGACATTTCTGAAAAGGATGACCTTGTGAAGGGTGAGTATATGACCATTCACGCTGGTTTTGATCCGGCAGCAGCCAATAATGACTCTGACGTAATCGTTCCCTTAGATGCCATGAGAAGGTATCAGAAAGAAGGAAAGATCGGCGGAGTATACAAATACTTCTTCTCCACCGTTGGTACTGGAACGACCCAGGCCGAAGCTGCGAGAATGGGAAAAGAAATCGCAAGAGAATTGAAAAAGGATGGAATCAGAGCTGCAATTCTGACCTCCACATGAGGGACCTGTACACGTTGCGGTGCAACGATGACAAGAGAAATTGAAAGAGAAGGCATCACCATCGTTCAGATGGCGAACCTGATTCCCGTAGCTAAAACAGTTGGAGTGAACCGGCTTGTTCCCACCATATCCATTCCATATCCCCTTGGAGATCCTGCCACACCAAAGGAAGAGCAGTTTAAGCTTCGCTATCACAGAGTAGGGGTTGCTCTGGATGCATTGACAGCAGATATTAAAGAACCCCAACTCTTTAAAGTTAAAATTTAATTTCATTATAACTGAGGATTCTGTAAATGGATTCTCCGCCTGAAGGAAGACGTGCAAATGATACCTTCCCCTAAAATGCGCCAGGCCTTCAGTGCGAATCCCATGATCTGTACGTTATTCTGAATGAAAAATTTTTATGTGACAGGATAAAAAATTATCCTGTCACGTAAAAATCGGATTGCAAAAAAACAGCAAACGATTATATTTTAAAGAGGAGGGTATTACATGAAGAAGAATCAGGTTTTTTACATATCGTTTCTTATTACCATGGCAATTGTTGCATTTGGTCTGGCAGCGCCCCAGCCATTTGCAAAAGCCACATCAGCGGCAAATGATTTTCTTGTCAACAATTTTGGATGGTTCTATTTGATTTCCATGTTTGTATTTGTTGCATTTTCTTTAATTATTGCATTCAGCAAATACGGAACTATTAAACTGGGGCCGGATGATTCCGTTCCGGAATTCAGCAACCGGTCATGGTTTGCCATGCTTTTTGGTGCAGGAATGGGAATTGGGTTGGTTTTCTGGGGTGTTGCGGAACCGCTGAATCACTTTATGACATTTGGAGCAACAGAGGAAGCAGCAAACTTTGCAATGAAAAAATCCTTTATGCACTGGGGATTTCATCCCTGGGCAGCCTATGCGATCATCGGTATGGCACTGGGATATTTCCAGTTCAGGAAAAATGCTCCCGGCCTGATCAGCAGCATCTTTCTTCCCATACTGGGTGAAAAGGGAGTCAGAGGACCCATTGGAAAGCTGATCGATATTTGTGCGGTTTTTGCCACGGTAGCAGGAATCGCCACCTCTCTGGGACAGGGAACCATGCAGATCAATTCCGGGCTGAATTTTCTGTTCAATGTTCCAACAACACGCTTGGTCCAGATCGTTATCATCATTGTTTTGATGGTCATCTATACCTGGACAGCCGTAAGCGGAATTGATAAAGGCATTAAACTCCTGTCTGACATTAACCTTGTGCTGGCAATTGCAATTCTGGCCGGTGCCTTTCTTGTAGGTCCCAAGCTTCTGACCTTAAATGTTTTCACAAACTCCATCGGCAGTTATGTGAATGACTTTGTAAAGGACAGCTTTGCTATAAATCCTTTTGGGGATAAATCATGGCTGGGTTCATGGACTATTTTCTACTGGGCATGGTGGATCGCATGGGGCCCCTTTGTAGGTACGTTTATTGCCAGAATTTCAAAGGGAAGGACCATCCGGGAATTTGTTTTCGGAGTGATACTGGCTCCATCCTTAGTATCCTTTATCTGGTTCTCCGTTTTCGGAAGCCTTGGCTTAAATCTGGATAAAGGCATTATTTCAAAGGCAATTGAAACAACGGAAACCGCATTGTTTGTGGTCTTCCGCCAGTATCCTTTTGGAGGCATTTTCTCTGTCATAGCAATTTGCCTTTTAGGAACATTTTTTATCACATCGGCAAACTCAGGGATCTTTGTTTTATCCATGTTTTCTTCCAATGGCGACATGGAACCGGCCAACAGTAAAAAGATATTCTGGGGAGTGATCCAGGCTCTGCTGGCTCTGGTACTGTTAATGACAGGAGGCCTTGGAGCGCTTCAGACCTGTTCCATCGTGGCAGCGTTCCCTCTGGCAATTATCATGCTTTTATGCTGCGTGTGCCTGGCCAAGGAACTGATGAAGGAAAAACCAAAACCAAAAGCTCCTAAAAAAGAATAAAAGCTTTTTTCATTTTTGTATACTAATGGATCAAGGGGATATGCCTGCATATCCAGTAGACGCCCGGTGAAGCGGGGCGCGCTGTTCACAAACGCAAGATTGAAAGCTGTTTTTCTTTCAACCTTATAGCCTAAGGCGCCTGCACTTTGTTTTTGTCAAACAGCAGGCGCTGTCTGGCTGTGTTCTTAAGAAAGTAGAGAATCATATGGAATTTAAACAGTTAGAAGCATTTATACAGATTTCCAAGCTTCAAAGTTTTTCAAAAGCCTCCGAATCCTTATTCTTAACTCAGCCTGCATTGAGCAGTCAGATCAATGCCCTGGAAAAAGACATTGGAACCCAGTTGTTTGTCCGTTCCACAAAGAGGGTATTTCCCACCAAGGCAGGGATTGATTTTTATGAATATGCTCAGAAGATGCTGGCTATAAGGGATCAATCCCTGTATGAGATGGGCAGGTATTCCAAGGAATGCAGCGGAGAAGTCAACATTCTGGCTTCCAGTGTTCCTGCACAGTACATTTTGCCCCAATTGATTGCTGATTTCAATAAGGAGTACCCGAATATCGTCTTTCGCCTGTATCAGAAGGACAGCGGCGGAGTATTTGAAGATCTGATTAAATATCAGTATGATATCGGATTTGTAGGTACAGAGAATGAGAACTGCCGTTACATTCTGACCTCCCTGTGCAAGGACCAACTGGTTTTAATACTCCCTAAAGCTATGAGGTATGAGGGCAGTCCGGATGCGTCTGAGGTCATAAGATTTATCTCGGATAAACATTTTATTATGAGAGAACAGGGATCTGGTACCAGGGCGGAAACGGAAGCATTCTTAACCAGGTACGGTCTTTCGGAAAAAGATTTAAAAGCGGTGGCATATTTCGGCAATACCCAGGGGATTGTGGAAGCTGTTTCTCAGGGAATGGGCATTTCCTTTGTATCAAAAACAGCAGCAAAGATTTATACCCGGCTGGATCTGATCAATGTTGTGGAAATCCCATCGGAGCTGTTAAGCAGGAATATCTTTTATGTGCAGAAAAAAGATATGATATTGACACCTGCCCAGGAGTTATTTGTTAATTACGCAAAGAATTGTTATCAGAATATTTAATTGTCGTATGATTTGTCTTCCATCTATAGTATAATATTCTGTTAGAAAGAGTTTATATTGAAAGGTGGATATCATGGTAATTGATTCTTACGATAAATTAAGCCATATGATTACATATTCAAAGGCAAATCTAAGTGAAATTGTAGTTTCCTACGTGAAAAATAAGATCCTCACAGGGGAATTAAAAAGCGGAGACCGGTTAGTGGAAACAGATATGTCGGAAGAGCTGCAGATCAGCAGGGCGCCCATAAGAGAAGCTCTAAGAGAGCTTCATATGCGGGGGATCCTGTCCTTTTCTCCTAAAAAAGGCAGCCAGATCCTTGAAATGAATTATGAAGACATTGCGGAGATTTTTTCCATCCGGATTCCCCTTGAAATGCAGGTTCTTTCCATAATTTTTGAAAAATCCATGTTGCAGGAACAGGACCTGGATTATCTGGAGACTTTAAATGACAGCATGATAAAGCCGGAACATGACAGCGCCGTTGATGACATGGAAAAGACCTTTGTTTTAAATACCAATGACCTGGCTTTTCATGATTTTTTCTGGAAAAAGTCAGGGAGTTTCCGAAGGGCTGAAATATTAGAAAATCAGTATTACCAATTACTGATAGCCATGAATAAGGACCTTTCCACCTTAGGCTCCAAGAAAGAAAAATATGATGAGCATAAAGCCATTATTGAAGCGTGCCGTACAGGATCTCTCGAAAAAACCTTATCCGCGTTTCAAGCCCACATGGACTCCTATTTAAAAGCCATTACAACGCTTTAAAAGCAAACGTAATTTGTCTTTGACTCTTAAAGATCAACGGATCGGAAGGAGGAAAAATTTGACTGAGAAAGTAAAAGTGTGGACAAAGCAACATGAAAATATACGAAATGACCTGGATCAAAATGGAAGGTATCTTGTAAAAAAAGAGTATATCGTCAATAAGATGGAAGAGCATGCAGGTATATATCTGGATACTTACAACTGGCTGTATCATTCCGCATCTAAGTTCATGGAAATACCAAAGGATGCAAAATATCCCATATGGGTATCTGTTACAGAAGAATCAAAAATACAAAACAGCGAAGGAAATGTGCTTCTGGAAATTCTGGTGGATCCTGAGAAACTGTTTATTATGGACCTGGACAAGTGGGGGTATATCGTGAATTATATGTATATCCCAAAAGACCCGGAGGATGCCGGGGAGCATGAGGCGCTTTTAAAAAGATACGGCATTGATGACAGCGCGGCATACATGTCCCCTTTTTATCCCAACGTGAAAAATAAGATCAGAAAAAGCTGGGACAGGCTTTTTGATGTAGAGATCGAACTGAGCCCTGCCAGGGTGGGGATCATCTGGGAGGTGAAAAAAGAGTGGATTGTAAAGATGGATGCATAGAGCTTTATACGGTTCAATTAAATGAGATTTCGGATTCCATAAAAGATGGCCATTGCCATTATGTAAAGATGAAATACATTGAGGATAAATATAGAGAAGTGAAAGGTGTTTTTTTAAATGCCTACCGTTGGTATGTCCGGCAGGCGGCCTGCCTGGTTGAAAAGCCGGAACAGGCGGAATCTGCCGTATGGACCTTTGTCAATGACAAATATGCGGAATGGCATCCCGGATATACGGTGATGAAGCTTAAGGTGCCGGTGGATGAGGCCGTATTTTTCCGGATGTCCGACTGGAATAAAGTATTGAATCTAAGATACATTGGCAGGACAAAGGAAGAGGAAGATCAATATTCCCAGAAGCTTGAGAAATACGGGATAAAGTATGAAGGGGATGTTTATGAAACCGCTTTTTACCCTCATTTAAAAGGAGAGCTGGTGGCAAGCTGGGCCAATCTGTTCCGTTTTGACTGTGAGATTAAACATGGAGGTTTCCCGGAATTTGAAGATATGCAGGCAGGGCTTTGGTGTATAAAAAAAGAGTGGGTGGCCGGGGAAAGCAGGTGACCCGAAAGCATCATTCATTTTTGAATTTATTATTTCAGCAACGTTGGCATTTCTAAGGGAATGGTACAAGAATGCAAAATCCATGCCTGTAAAAGAAACTGTTGAATTACTTCGACCACTGGTTGACGATACCTTGTTTACAGTCTGAGCTGTCCCGCTTGAAAACGGACAGCTTTGTTTTTTGTGTCCCAAATAAAAACAGAGCAGGTCAGGATGAGCATAATGGAAAATGTGATTGATAATTGTGGATAGATTGTTTAATATATAATATATCAGGTTGCAGGTTTTAGACTGTAGAAAAACGGGGTGAAGCAATGAGATCACAGATTACGATGAAGGATATGGCCAGGCACTTTGGAGTATCGCTTAACACGATACATAAGGCAATTGCCGGGAAGCCGGGAGTCAGCGAGGCTACCAGGAAAAAAATAATGGATTACGCCGATGCCAATGGATATAAATTAAATGCCATGGCCTCTTTTCTTAAGCGGAAAAATATTAAAATCGCAGTTTGCCTTCCCGAACTGGATGAGGACAGCAAGTATTTCTACAGTTATATCTGGCAGGGCTATAGGAAGTATATGGCGGAGTGGGGGGACTTGAACATTCAGGTTCTTGAAGTTCCATATAAAAAAGGAAATCTTACCGAAACACTCAGGCAGTTGGAAAAAGAGTGTGAGGGCAGTGATAAGCTGGATGGTCTGCTGACTGCACCTCCCAGAGATGAGGCAGGAATTTATGCTATCAGACAATTCACTGATAAGGGCGTATGTGTTGTGTTCGTTACCGGCGATAACGATGAATGCGGCAGGCTGGGTACTGTAGTCGGAGATTATTATGCGGCAGGCCAGATTATGGCAGAGCAGATATGCAATATTCTGAAAGAAAAAAGCCGCATTCTTCTGATGGCAGGAGACCAGTATAAGGATTCTCACTATCTGGTTGCAAAGGGATTTCACGAGTATATCAGGCAGACCCAGGCGGAATATGCCATAGAGGATTTATTTGGCTATTACGAATCGGACCGGCTGGACGAAAGTATTATGCAGACTCTGAAAAAGAATCCGCCGGATGCAGTATGCTGTGTATTTGCCAGAGGAAGTGCAGTTTTGTACAGGGCTCTTAAATCCAGCGGCATGGCAGGAAAGCTTCCGGTAATTGCAAACGATGTGTTTGATGAAAATGTCGCGGCTTTAAAAGACGGTACGTTCACGAATCTGGTTTTTAAGGATCCCTATAAACAGGCGTACCTGGCAATGAAGATGCTCTGCGAGTATCTGCTTAAGGATATGGAACCGAAAGACAGGGTTCGCAAGGTGGAAATCGTCCTTATTTTTAAAAGCAATGTGAATTATTATTGGAAGAATATAGAGGATATGCAGTATTTAAGATTGTAGAAATACATGGAAGATGGTTATCCGGCGGCGCCTGGAAACCATCTTCTTTTTTTGTTAAGAGTTTGCTATATTCTGTTCCTGAAATGTCTCATCCGGTATGCCCTCAAGGGCCTTTGACAATGTGATGAGGGAGTGATTGATATGCCTGTTTACTGCCATGGCAATCTGTTGGTCGTTTTCTGTCATCAATGCCTCGATGATCTGTTGATGCTGGGGAAGGTTATCTTCACGGCAGGAGCAGTGATGGATTGCAGCAAACACGGCCAGGCGATAGGTCTCGATCATAATATTTTCATAAAAAGCAATGAGTGATTCATTTTTCGTCCTTTCGATGAAGTACATATGGAATTGAATGTCTTTTTTATAAAACTCAATGTCATCTAATTGGGAACTGTTTTGAAGCTGGTTCTGGAACTCTAAAATAGTGTTTTTGGAATAAGCTCCTTTGAACTGTGTGATGATGGCAGGTTCCATAATTTTCCGAATCTGATATATCTCATTAATATATTCCTGGGTAAAGGGGCGGACCCGCATCCCTTTTCTGGGGTATACCATAATCAGATTCTGGCTTTTTAAAGCCACCAGCGCTTCGCGAATGGGGGTTCTTCCGAAAGACAGTTCCTCATTCAGCATTTTTTCGGAAATATCCTGTCCGGGAAGATACTGGCAGGAGAGGATTTTATCTAAAAGATAATTGTAAGCCAGTTCGGTTTGAGACAGGGTACGATTGGGGGATGCATTTTTGAAAATCATGATTGCCTCCTAGAGCTTGTATTTTTAGATATATCACGGATAAACGGTGCTGATAAAGCTATTATATATCAGATGGGAATTAAATTCAATTGGTTTGAAAGTATATGAATATATTTTGTTGACAGATATATCACATGGTGATAATGTTGTAAATAAATATATCAGATACAACAAGGAGGTAAATGACATGAAAATCAGGGAGATGAGGATTTATAAAGCCTTATCAGAAATCTCAAAACCCATTGCGGATGCAACACATAATATATCAGAAATTGCATTCTATGTGGTGGAGATAGAAAGTATGGATGGGGTAATCGGTCAGGGATATTTGTTGTCGTTTCATTACTCGCCCAATGGGATCGAAGGTGCACTGAAGGATATTAAAAAGTTTATTGAGAGCAGGGATTACAGTATTTTTCAAACCCAGGATATTCAGCACGATTATGAAACCGAATCAGAGTATTTTGGAATCACGGGACTGCAGAGGTGGGCTCTGGCCGTGCTGAATATCGCCCTTTGGGATGCTTACGCCAGGACTTTAAAGCAGCCCATCTGGAAGCTGCTGGGCTGCCATACAAGAAAGATTCCGGTATACGGCAGCGGTGGCTGGATCTCTTATTCCGAAAAGGAACTTGTGGAAGAAGTGGTTGATTACAAAAGGAGAGGTTTCCAGGCTGTGAAGATCAAAGTCGGATCTCCGGAAATGAACCGGGATATCGAGCGGCTGACAAAGGTAAGAGAAGCAGTGGGCAATGACTTAAAGATCATGATGGATGCCAACCAGGGAATGGATGTCCCATCGGCAGTAAAACTGGCAAATTCGGTAGATCATCTGAATATCCACTGGTTTGAGGAACCTGTTGTTAATACAGACTTTGAGGGGTATGCCACCATCCGTACAAAGACCAGGGTTTCCCTGGCAATGGGAGAGCGGGAATACAATACGGTTGCCCTGCGGGAACTGATCATGAGAAGAGCTCTGGATTTATGGCAGCCAGACATCATCAGACTGGGAGGCGTAGAGGAGTGGATCCGCTCGGCAGCACTGGCAAATGCATTTCATATTCCAGTGCTGCCTCACTACTACAAGGATTACGACGTACCGCTGCTTGCAACCGTAAGGAATCCTTACGGTGCGGAATCCTTTGACTGGATCGACGGGATCATTGATAATAAGATGGTCATTGACAATGGCTATGCCAGGCCCAGGGAAGGCGCCGGATGGGGATTTAACTTTCTTCATCAGTATCTGGAAAAAGTATAACTGTCATAGGAGCACTTGCAGAAAAATTGGAAAAAGAGATAAAAGGGTAACGTTTCACAATGTTTGTATCGTTTTAAACCCCGTCTGGGATCTGGAAAAATGCTGACACATATGATGAAATAAGGGATGATTCGCGAATATATTACCTACAAAAAGCAGCTTGAAGGGCTGCTTTTTGTATGAATAAAACAAAATGGGGAAATGTTTTCCTGAAAAAATATTGACAGTTACGTATAAACGTGGTAGCATCAGAACATGAAGCAAGGGAAACGTTTCTTCAAAGCTATATTATAGGAGGTTTTTTATGAGATCAAAGAAGTTATGGTCAGTTATGCTGGCAGGTACTATGGCAGCATCAATGCTGTGGGGGTGTGGGGCACCTTCCACTGACAGTAAGAAAACGGAAGCAGTGACTGCGAAAGACACGGTGGCACAGCAATCATCTGAAAGCGGGGATCAGACATTGCGGGTGACCGTTCAGGCATGGATGATGGGCAAATATGATTTTGAACGAATTGCAAAAGAATTTGAAGCCGAAAATCCGGGGGTCAAGGTGGTATACAGTCAGGTAGATAACGTGGACGTTACGACCAGTATGTTGGAATGGTCCCAGGGCAAGACAACCTGTGATTTAGCCCTCGGCGGTGACCGCTCAGAGACAGTTCCCTATGCGGCCAACGATTACGTAGTAGAATTTACGGATGAAAATTTCTTTAACGGAGATTATACCAGAGATAAGTTTATCGGTGCTTTCTTAGAAAGCGGAAATGCAGACGGTGTACAGTACATGATTCCCCTGTTAGGCGAAGTTCTGGGCTGTGTTGTCAATATTCCCATGATGAAAGAGGCCGGATATGTAGATGCAGACGGCAAGATCATTCCAGCAAAGTCCTGGGATGACATGTATGAATATGCAAAGAACTTAACAAAAAGTGGTCAGACAGGCCTTGCCATCGACTGGGGCAATAATATGGCAGTAAAAGCCTATGACGCCTGTGTCATGGGAGTCAATGGAAATCTGTATGAGTCCGATGGAAAGACACTGAATTTCACTGCAGAACCGGTGAAGGGCATGCTTTCTGTATGGCAGAGTTTGGTAAAGGACGGCTATACCACCACCGATGTATTCGCAGACGCAGAGGCCAACAGGACGAATTTCAAAGCAGGCCATGTTGCCATGCATATTGCTCCGGCTTCCCGCTGGATCGAGGCTGGTGAGATTTTAGGTGCGGATAATGTAGGCATCATGCCCATACCCGGAACAGATACCAATGGATCCATTTCTTATATTCATGGTGCGGTAATTCCAAAAGCTTCCGATAAACAGGAGCTTGCAATAAAGTTTATCAAGGATAAGCTGCTTCAGGCACAGTTCCAGATGGATTCTATGGGCGCCTATGGAAAAATGTCACCCCTAAAGGCACACTATGAGGACTTAAAGAATCCATACTGGCCTGACGTTATGGAGTTTACAGAAAAAGCATCTACTCCGCCTCTGTACAAGGATTATACGAAGCTGGATACCAATATGCAGATTGAACTTCAGAAAATGCTGACCGGAGGCTCCACAGCAGATGAATTTTCTGCTAATATGAGTAAGTTTATGACTACGATTGACTTAGAGTCAGGAATGAAGAAGTAATAAGAAACGGATAAGAGCCGGTTCAATTGCCTTTGCAGCCATTGCACCGGCTTTCCTATTAAATATAAATAGAGGAGTAAAATATGGGGCATAAAAAAAGTTTTGGCTTAAGATTAAAAAAGATGATACCTGGTTATGCGTTTGCGGCTCCCGGTATTCTGTTTGCAGCCATATATATGGGATATCCCCTCATACGGTCATTTTATTTAAGTTTTACAAAATATAATTTTGCATTTGACAAAAATCCGGTTTTTTGGGGTCTGTCTAATTTTGCTAAGATGTTTTCAGATGCTTATTTTATGGATTCCCTTAGGAATACAGCAGTATTTTCTTCTTTGTTTTTCCCCTCCCTCATGATTTTTTCTCTGATTATTGCCATGCTCTTAGACAAGGGAGTCAGGGGAGCCGGGGTTTTCAGAACCTGCATCTTTCTCTCCATGATAGTTCCGTTATCACTCACCGGTATTATCTTCCAGTGGATTTTAAATAACCAGTACGGGCTTTTAAACACCGTACTAAGGGATGTGTTTAAGCTGGATTTCCTTGCCCATAACTGGCTGGGAGAAGGGAAATGGGCCATGGTCTCCATTGTCGTAGTCAGTCTTTGGAAAAACATGGGCATGCTTGTAATATTCTTTATGGCAGGTCTTGCCGCAATTCCGGGGGATATCATTGAATCAGCAAAGATCGACGGCGCCAATGCATACCAGAGGATTTTCCTGATCATTTTGCCCAATTTAAAGGAAAGCTATGTTATCTGTGGATTATGGGCGATCATTCAGTCTGTAAAGGTGTTTGAGCAGCCCTTTGTCATGACCAACGGCGGTCCGGGTACGGCTACTCTGGTGCTTTACCAATATACCTGGATGAATGCGTTTAAATACTATGAAATGGGTTACGCTTCGGCAATTGCATATTTTATGGGAGCTATCATCCTGCTTCTGTCAGCCCTTAACATGTATTTAAACAGGGATAAGGATGTGGATGAAGTAAAAGGGAAAAGATCAAAGAAAAGAGAGGTGAAAGCATGAACGTGAAGAAGGGCGTAAGTGATATCGCTGTATTTGTTTTGTTATTTACCATCTCATTTATTTTTATCATTCCGTTTTTATGGACATTTCTTACTTCAATAAAGCCGGATGAAGAGATTTATTCGGCAGCACTGACCTTGTTGCCTAAGGAATTTTATATAGGACATTATACGGGAATATTCACGAAGCTGGGGAATTTCTTTAAATATTTTTCAAATTCTGTGATCGTATCCTTTTGGAGCGTTTTTCTAAATGTATTGCTGGCATCGACCCTGGGATATTCCTTTTCCAAGTTCCAGTACTGGGGACGGGACTTTTTTCTGGGATTTGTATTGCTGATCATCACTCTTCCCTATGTAATTTACCTGATTCCCATCTACATCATGCAGTCACGGTTTGATTTAATCGATACCAGACTGGGGTTGATTCTTCCCTATACTGCTACGAACCTGCCCATGTCCGTGTTTATCATGCGGGGACAGTTCAATGGTGTACCAAATGAGATGATGGAGGCTGCCAGAATTGACGGCGCGACCCATTGGCAAACCTTTACCAGGGTAATGCTGCCGATTGTAAAGCCCGGTATTGCCACCGTGATCATCATGACATTTATTACTGTGTGGGGCGAGTTTACATATGCAAGGACCCTGTGCACAACAGCAAGATCCCAGACTCTGGCTGTGGGAATCACATTTCTAAGGGATGAGGCCGCTTCCTGGCAGTACGGTACATTAACGGCCACGATCATTCTGTCATTAATTCCTGTCCTGATCATCTTTCTGTCCATGCAGAAGTATTTCATCAAAGGAATTATGGCAGGAGCAGTGAAAGGATAAGGACAGCTTATGAAAATCATAAAGTTTGAAACATGGTGGGTCAAGAGGGATAAATGCCTGTTTGACCAGAAGAGAAAAGGCAAAAGCAATATGGATTGGGACGTGGTTGTCCTAAAGCTGACCACGGACACAGGAATAGAAGGAATAGCAACAGCCCTTGCGGCCCGTTCCGGCCAGGTTACGGAAAGCTATCTTCATGATAATATTGCACCGGTTGTATTAGGGCAATCCCCTTATGACAGGGAAAAGATATGGCATGAGCTGTGGAACATAGACCGTCACCTCACCTTTTTCCCGGTCTACCTTCCGGGGCCGGTGGATGTGGCCCTTTGGGATATTTGCGCAAAGGCGGCAGGATTGCCGTTGTATAAATATATCGGAGCATACAGAACTCAGCTTCCTGTTTATGCCAGCGGCCTGTTCCATGAGGATCCGGAGGAATATGTAAGAGAAGCACTGCATTACCAGTCCAAAGGGATCAACTGCTATAAGGCTCATCCGTCGGGGCCTTATGAACTGGATATGAAAATCCATGAGAACATTCGAAATGCCGTCGGGCCTGATATGAAGCTCATGAGTGATCCGGTGGCAGAGTACACTCTGGAGGAGGCGATCAAGGTGGGGCGGCATTTGGAGAAGCTTAATTATGAGTGGCTGGAGGAGCCTTTCCGGGATTTTGAGCTGGATAAGTATTCCCGTTTATGTGCTGCCCTTGATCTTCCTGTTGCGGCTACAGAGACGACCCGCGGCTGTCATTGGGGCGTGGCCCAGGTGATCAATCAGAAAGCGGCCGATATCGTCAGAGCAGATGTGTCCTGGAAGTGCGGTATCACCGGAACCCTAAAGATCGCTCATCTGGCGGAAAGCTTTGGTATGCAGTGCGAGATACATACAACAACTATGAATTATATGGATCTGGTGAACTTACATGTTTCCTGTGCCATCCGAAACTGCAAATATTTCGAATACTTTGTTCCGGAGGAGGACTTCTCTTTCCCGATGAAAGGTCTGCTGCCCATTGATGAACAGGGTATGATCAAGGTCCCGGAAGGTCCTGGCGTAGGCGCTGAACTTGACTGGGAATTAATTGAGAAGCTTTCCGTTTCTCACCGGACGGAGGTATTGGAAGCATGAATTTAACAGGAAAAACCGGGATCGTAACAGGCGGATCCAGCGGAATCGGATTTGCAACAGCGAATGTGCTTGCAGAAGCAGGGGCTCTGGTTTATGCCGTCAGCAGAAGCGGGAAATCTAAAATCCAGGGAGAAAAAGGCCATCCCGGCGTCATCCATATAGCAACAGATGTCTGCGACTATGAGGCGCTTTCAGAGCTGGTAAATAAGATAGGTGTGGAACACGGGATGGATTTTTTGATCAATAATGCCGGAATTACCGTGAAATGCCGGGCGGAAAATTTTCTGGATTCCGACTTTGAGCGGATCCATCAGGTTAATGTAAACAGTGTATTTAAGCTGTCCTGCCTGTGTTTTCCCTATTTAAGAAAATCTCTTCACAAAGGCAGGATCGTCAATATCACTTCCATGGCTGCCCACCTGGGATTTTCGGAAGTAGTGCCGTACTGTTCCAGCAAGGGCGCTGTGCTTTCCATGACAAGGGGGCTGGCAGTTGAATGGGCCGGTGACAGGGTCAATGTTAATTCCATTGCCCCAGGCTGGTTTCCCTCGGAAATGAGCCGGAATGTCATGGATGAAGAACGGAAACAGAAAATCTTATCCAGAATGCCGGTCCATCAGTTCGGTGATCCCAGGGACATTGGAGAGATGGCGAAATTTCTTGTGTCAGATGGCTCTGAGTATATTACAGGCCAGGATTTTGCAGTAGATGGGGGAGCGCTGGCATTTGGATATTAAGCAGATAAAGGAGAAGCGATTATGAAATTATGGAATGATGAGAATGAGAAGTTTGCGCTGATGAAAGAACGATTATACACGCCTGTAGTGGGTGATATTTTAGATGGGATGGGATATTACCACCAGTTTCTGCCTCAGGATATCCGTCCCTTAAGGGACGATATGAAACTGGCAGGTAAGGCTATGCCAGTGCTTATGATCGATGTGTTCGGTCCTCAGAAAAAACCGTTCGGCTATTTAACAGAAGCCCTGGATCAGCTTGAGGAAAATGAGATTTATCTGGCCACAGGAGGAAGCAAGCGCTGCGCCTATTGGGGAGAGCTTCTGACAGCAACCGCCCGCACCAGAAAAGCCGTGGGCGCCGTGGTAAACGGCTGGCACAGGGATACCCCCCAGGTGCTGGAACAGAACTGGCCGGTATTTTCAAACGGCTGTTATGCCCAGGATTCCAGCGTCCGGACCCAGGTGGTAGATTACCGCTGTGACATTGAAATTGGCCAGGTGACCATTCATGACGGAGACTTAGTATTCGGTGATGTGGACGGCGTTCTGATCATTCCAAAAGATGTGGCGGATGAGGTCCTTGAGAAAGCGCTGGAAAAAGCGGCAGGTGAAAAGGTGGTAAGGAAAGCAATTGAAGGCGGCATGAGCGCAACCGCTGCTTTTGCTAAATTTGGGATTCTATAGAACCGGAGGTCACTATGGAAAAAGAACAGAAGGCATTCCAAATCGTGGAAACGGATAATGTGGCAACGGCACTGGAGGACATCCTTCCGGGAATCGTGAGCCTGCTGGGCGATACCCCTATGGGTGAGATACCCGCAGTAACCGATGTGCCCAAGGGGCACAAAATATCTCTTAAGGATATAAAAGCCGGAGAAGATATAAAGAAATACGGGATTCGGATCGGCAAAGCTACTCAGGCCATTAAAGCCGGAGAATGGGTACATCTCCATAATATTCACAGCGTATATGACCAGCGGTCCAGTCATTTGGATGTGTTAACCGGTGCACCGAAGGATACAAAGTATGAGTAGGAGGGATCAGATGTCAGGTGAAAAGCTGGAATGCAGTTGGCAGGGTTATGTGCGGAAAAACGGTACTATGGGAATTCGAAACAAGGTCCTGGTCATCTATACGGTAGAGTGTGCCTCCTTTGTGGCTAAGGAAATCGTGCATAAGATCAATGACCCGGAAACAGAGGTAGTGGGATTTTCAGGATGTACAGATAATGAATATGCAGTGCGCCTTTTGATTTCCTTGATCCGCCATCCCAATGTAGGTGCCGTACTGCCGGTAGGCTTAGGCTGTGAATACGTTCAGCCGGAATGGCTGGCTGATATTGCAAAAAAAGAAGGAAAGGAAGCCGCCTGGATGTTCATCCAGAAAGAAGGCGGTACCAGAAAAACCATTGAAAAGGGTGTGCAGCTTGTTCGTGAGATGCAGGAGGCCTTAAAGAAGACCAAACGGGCGCCCATGGGCCTGAAGGACTTAATCATAGGCGCAGAATGCGGCGGCTCCGATTATACCAGTGGTCTGGCCGGCAATGTAGTGGTAGGACGTTTCAACGACCGCCTTATTGAAGCCGGAGGAACCGCTGTTTTTGAGGAAATCGTGGAGGCCATAGGTTTAAAAGAGCTTTTGCTGGAACGTGCAGCAGATAAAAAAGCTGCGGAGGAGATCTCCGACACCTATGATAAGGCTCTGGAGTATTGCAAATCCGTGAGACAGTATTCTGTTAGTCCCGGAAACTTTGCCGGAGGGCTTTCTACCATTGAGGAAAAGAGCATGGGTGCTGTTGTAAAGAGTGGAAGCAAGGCCATCCAGGGCGTCCTAAAGGTGGGAAAGGTTCCGCCTGGCAGGGGGCTGTGGCTTTTAGACTCCACACCGGATCCCTACTGGATGCAGTTTGGGATCACAAACCCAAATGACAATGAAGGTTTGATGGATTTAATCGCCTGCGGCTGTCATGTGGTATTTTTAGTTACAGGGAGGGGGAGCGTGGTGGGTTCAGCCATATCTCCCTGCATCAAGGTGACGGGAAACTCGGCCACCTATTGGGCAATGGAAGAGGATATGGATTTTGATGCCGGTCCTGTTCTGGCAGGCAGATGTTCCCTGGAGGAGATGGCACAGAAGCTGCTTGAAATGGTTGTGGATGTGGCAGCAGGAAAACAAAGCAAGAGTGAGGCACTGGGACATAAGGAATATTTCATCCCTTATAAATACCAGAACACAGAGGTTGTAAAAAAATGCGAGGAGGCATGAGCCATGTTTGATACAGGTAAATATTTTTCTCTGGAAGGTCAGACCGCTGTTGTAACAGGGGGCTCTACCGGACTGGGGCTTGCGATTACCAGATGTATGGTGGGCGCCGGAGCGAAGGTGGTTGTCTTAAGCTTTGAAAGCGGGGAACAGGGACAGGAAGCCTTAAAAGAGTTTGGGGAAAAGGCTGTTTTCTATCATTTTAATATCACGGATACGGACCATACCCAGGAAATGGTGGATCGTATTATTGCAGAACATGGGTCTGTGTCCATTTTGGTGAATAATGCAGGAAACCACTGTAAGAAGTTTATTGAGGAAATGACGGTAGAAGATTATGTGAGCGTGCTGAATGTCCACCTGGTAGGCGCATTTGCCCTGACAAAGGCATTATTCCCTCATATGAAAGAACAAAAAAAAGGCAGTATCCTCTTCCAGGCCAGTATGACCAGCTTTATCGGGCAACCCCAGGTGGCAGGCTATGCAACAGCCAAGGCAGGATATCTTGGCCTGGTACACACGCTGGCAGCAGAAGGCGGCTCTTACGGAATCCGGGTAAATGCCATAGCTCCGGGCTGGATCGATACGCCCATGTATCACAAGGCAACGGATCAGGATGAAATAAGACGCAATAAGATTCTTGGAAGGATTCCCATGAATAAAGTAGGTGACGCTATGGATATCGGTATGGCTGCTGTATTCTTATCCAGTGATGCGGCAGGTTATATATCAGGCTCCTGCCTTCCTGTAGACGGCGGCGCTTTAATCGGATTCTAATGAGGCAAACAAAGAAAGGGGTAGCACGGTGAACCATCAATTTTCGGAGGAACTGCTTTTAACGAATCAGACGGGAAGTTATTTCTATCACACCTATGCCAAACACCTGCCCATCATTGATTACCATTGTCATCTGGTTGCCAGGGAGATTTATGAAAATGAAGAATTTGAAGACTTAGGTGAAATGTGGCTTGCCCACGACCATTATAAATGGAGAGCCATGAGGACTTTTGGGATCGATGAATATTACATCACCGGAGGCGCCGGTTATTACGAGAAATACTTAAAATTTGCAGAGATTCTGCCGAGGCTGATGGGGAATCCTGTTTACATCTGGTGTGCTTTGGAGCTGAAACGTTATTTTGACATAGAAAAGCCTTTGGGGCCGGATAATGCGGAAGAGATCTATAAGAAAACGAAGGAATTGATCAAAGGACGCCATATGACGCCAAGATGGTGTATGGAACAGTCAAAGGTAGAGATTGTCAGCACTACGGAGGACCCTGTGGATACTCTGGAATATCATATCCGGATGAAGGGGGATCCGGCTATTAAGACCAGGGTCCTCACAGCCTTTCGGCCGGATCAGGCATTTTACTGCGAATGGTCCTCCTTTTCGAACTATATGGGAAAGCTTTCTCAGGCAGCAGAACAGGAGATAACAAGCTTTTCCTCCATGATGAATGCTCTGGAACAGCGTCTGTCTTTCTTCGCGGAATTTGGGACCAGAGTGAGCGATAACGGTATGGCGGATATTACATGGTGTGATTACACGATGGAAGAGGTAGAATCGGCTTTTGATAAAGCGGTGCGGCAGAAAGAGCTGTCACCAAAAGAAAAAAACCAGTATAAGTCTGCATTTGTCATTGAGATGGCAAAGCTTTATAAAAAGTATGGATTTGTTATGCAGCTCCATATTGGGACCTACCTGGATGCCAATCAAAAAAAGGTGAAAGAAATCGGACAGTCCACCGGCTTTGACTGTGTGGATGATACCACTTCTGTCAGATCTGTAGGGGCGATTCTTAACCGTTTAACGGAACTGGATGAGCTGCCAAAGACAATCCTTTATCCACTTCATGCGTCACAGGTGGAGTCCTTTGCCATTCTGGCCGCTGGATTTTGCGATGGTACGGTAAAGGGAAAGGTACAGTTGGGCGCTCCGTGGTGGTTTAATGATCAGTCCTATGGGATTGAGCGCCAGTTCTATGCGGCAGGGAATCTTTATCCGGTCAGTTTATCGGTAGGTATGCTGACAGATTCCAGGAGCTTTTTAAGCTATCCCCGCCATGAGCTTTACAGGAGAGTTCTTTGCAGTTATTTAGGAGAGCTGGTGGAGCGAGGGGAATATTTCTCTGATGAATTATATATAAAAGAGATGATCGAATCAATATGTTATAAAAATGTAAGGGAATATTTTGGATGGTAGGGGCAGGAGAGATTATTCTTTTCCCAAGTATTCGGCATTACGGGTAGTCAGCAATTTGCCTGATTTATAATTGATATTCTGACATTGTAAAGTAGTTTGCCTCCTTTCATCTATAAAAATTCAAAAGACTTAAGAGCGTCATTTGCCGGCTTGCCAGCCAACAAATGACGCTCTATGTGTGATCTTGATGTGGCCACCACAAGGGTTGACCTTGAGAATGAGCTGCAGCTTCAGACAGCCATGAAGAACTGATAAAGAAAAACAGCAGGTACCGGGAATTTTACAGGTCAGAAAGCAGGCTTTTGGCTGGAGCCTGAATAAGACTTTTTTCAAGTCAGATGAGCTTTAAGCTGTCATAGAGAAATGGACAGCATCTCCTATCCTGTGGTATACTTGCTAAAAAAGCAAAGATTAAAATGTTTGAATGCAAGGAGGGCCGGGCATGGCAAAAAAGAATATTCGGAATACCAGGGGGAAGATCGTGAATGCGGCCTGGAAATTATTCTATGAACAGGGATATGAGGATACTACAGTAGAAGAAATCATTGAACTCTCCCAGACTTCCAAAGGATCTTTTTATCATTATTTTGATGGTAAGGATGCGCTGCTGAGCACCTTAAGCGTCCTGTTTGACGATAAATATGAAGAGCTGACCAATACCATTGAACCAGAATTACCGGCAATGGAAAAGCTGCTGCTGCTCAACAGCGAGCTGTTTGGTATGATTGAGAACAGCATTTCCATTGATCTGCTGGCAAGGCTTCTTTCTACCCAGCTTATCACCAGCGGGGAGAAACATCTCCTGGACCATAACAGGATTTATTATAAGCTTCTTCGAAAGATTATTGCACAGGGACGGGAAAAAGGGCAGATAGGTACCCGTTTCAGTGTGAGTGAAATGGTTAAGCTTTATGCTTTGTGTGAGAGGTCTCTCATGTATGACTGGTGTTTATGCGGCGGTGAATATTCGCTCTGCCAGTACAGTGCATCTGTCCTTCCTTCATTTTTAAGCGGTTTTCTACCGGAATCATGACCGGAAACAAGGATTGTCTTATATTTATTATAAAATATCGTATCGTATAAAATCATTATAAAATAAAGAGTTTTTGCATATTTAATATAAAACGTCTAGTATATAGTCTATACTTCGTTCTGCGTTGCGTTCTATTTCCCCCCATGCTATAATACCCCCATTATGGCCTTTTGGTTTATGTAAAAGGCCGTCTGAACATTTTGACAACAGGAGGTAAGTTATGAGCATAGGGCAGGTTGGGATTTTATTATCCATCATCATTTATCTGGTCAGTATGGTCTACATAGGATTTTATTACAGCAAAAAGGGGGGCGGTGATTCTGCCGACGAGTTCTACTTGGGAGGGAGGAAGCTGGGGCCGCTGGTTACTGCCATGAGTGCAGAAGCCTCCGATATGAGCAGTTGGCTGCTTATGGGACTTCCCGGAGTTGCTTATTTAACGGGAATCGCAGATGCAGGCTGGACCGCCATTGGTCTGGCTGTGGGTACCTATTTAAACTGGCTGCTTGTTGCAAAACGCCTTCGCCGATATTCGGTTGTGTGCAATTCCATTACCATTCCGGACTTTTTTTCAAGACGTTACCGGGATGAAAAAAACATTTTGATGTGCATTTCTGCTGTCATTATTCTGATCTTTTTCATTCCTTATACCGCATCCGGATTCAAGGCAATAGGCACGCTGTTTAACAGCCTGTTTCAGATTGATTATCATGGAGCCATGATTGCAGGTGCGGCCGTAATTGTGGGCTATACCGTGATGGGCGGATTTATGGCTGTGTCGACCACAGACTTAATCCAAAGTATTGTCATGAGCATTGCACTGGTTATCATTGTTTTTTTCGGAATACTGGTATCCGGCGGCTGGAACAATGTTATGGAGAATGCCCGGTCTCTTGAGGGATACTTAAGCATGGTCCAGGTTCACGACTTGTCAAATGACAGCGCCTCTCCCTACGGAATTCTTTCCATTATTTCCACTCTGGCCTGGGGACTGGGTTATTTCGGGATGCCCCATATCCTGCTGCGGTTTATGGCTATCAATGATGAAGATAAGCTTAAGACTTCACGCCGGATTGCTACTGTATGGGTGGTTATTTCCATGTTTGTTGCGGTGCTCACTGGAATCATCGGATACAGTGTTTCAGTTGCAGGCCATATTCCCATGCTGTCCACCGGGTCTGAGGCAGAAACCGTTATCATCAGGCTTGCAGATCTTTTAGGGAAAAGCGGATTTTTATTAGCCATTGTTGCCGGTGTGGTTCTGGCGGGAATTCTGGCATGTACCATGTCAACGGCAGATTCCCAGCTTCTGACTGCCGCTTCCGGTGTATCCCAGAATCTTATGCAGGACTTTTTAAAGATTAAGATGAGTACAAAGGCCTCTATGGTGGCTGCAAGGTTTACGGTTATTGGAGTTGCACTGGTGGGTATGATCCTGGCCTGGGATCCTGACAGCTCGGTGTTCACCATAGTATCCTTTGCATGGGCGGGATTTGGTGCCTCCTTTGGACCGGTGATGCTTTTTGCCCTGTTCTGGAAGCGGAGCAATTTATGGGGCGCCATTGCCGGTATGGTATCAGGAGGCATTATGGTGTTTATCTGGAAATATGCTGTACGTCCATTGGGCGGCATATGGAATATCTATGAATTGCTTCCGGCCTTTACCACAGCATGTGCAGCAATCGTCATCGTATCACTGGTTACCTCTCCGCCTTCCAAAGAGATTTATCAGGAATTTGAGTCAGTGGGTAGAAAAATGAAATAAAGTTTTATATTGGCAATACCAGGAAAGCACGTTTTTCCTGGTATTGTTGTCTTTGAAGCTGGGTTTGCTAAAATCAGATTGACAGAAAAAAAGATTAGAAATATAATAGTTAGAAATCTAACTATTCAAAGGATGATAGTATCATGACATTTCACTATCTGCTGATGGCAAATCAGGCGATTTATCAGAGGAGGCTTATGGAGATCCTGAAGGATACGGAATTGACGCCGGGTCAGCCCAAGGTTCTGGATTATTTAAGAGACCACGATGGGGCAACTCAGAAGGAGATCGCAGCGGCCTGTTATATTGAAGCGGCGACGATTACAAGCGTATTGAACGGGATGGAAGCAAAGGGCCTTATTGAAAGAAAACGGATGAACGGAAACATGCGTTCCTATCATGTGTTTATGACTGGAAAGGGGCAAAAACTGGAACAAAGGGTACATGAAGTCTTTCTTAAGCTGGAAGAAGAGACTTTTGAAGGCATTGCACAAGAAAAAAGAAAAGAATTTCTGGAACTGTTTTCTAAAATACACAGAAACATAGTACCATCAGAATGAATTGTTAAAGGAGACAAAAGATATGCCGCAGGGAGTCATAATTAATTGCATTGTTGTTTTTCTGGGAGGGATCCTGGGAGCCTTTTTAAAGAACCATTTTCCGCAAAAGCTAACGGAAGCACTTCCCAATATATTCGGGCTGTCGGCCATCACCATGGGTATTTATCTGATCATCCGGCTGGAAAGTCTGACAGCGGTGGTTCTTGCCGTGATTATTGGAACGGTTATCGGTGAACTTCTGAGTCTGGAAGAGCGTCTGCTGGCGGGGCTTCGGAGGCTGGAGACCAGACTTCCGGTCCAATTAAACGAGGACCAGCTTGACGTTCTTATCAGCCTGATTATTCTGTTTTGTTTCAGCGGGACGGGAATATTTGGAGCTATGAATTCCGGTATGACAGGGGATCACTCCATTCTTTATGCAAAGTCTGTCATGGATTTCTTTACGGCCATGATCTTCGGCACAACCGCCGGGTATCTGGTGGGATTTATTGCGGTTCCCCAGCTTATGATAGGGACCTTGCTGTTTTACGGGGCAGCCTTTATCCTTCCCATGGTGACAGATATCATGCTGGCAAATTTCAAGGCCTGCGGCGGGATCATCACCCTTGCCGTGGGGCTTAAGATTTCCAATATTAAGAAGACCAGGGTGCTTAACATTCTTCCGGCGCTGGTTCTGGTCTTTCCGTTTTCTCTGTTGTTGTAAGACTCTGAGTATTAAAGTGCTGCGGAAAGGATTGTTTCGGATAAATCCTTTCCGCAGCGTTTTGATGCCTGGAGCTTTTCCTGCCAGTTTCTCTTTTGTGCTGTATTTTTGCGCCTTGTTTCCACAACCTTTGTTACATTTCTTTCTTTTCTTTAAGGTATTTCCATGGTAAATTATAGGGAAGCAGGAAGACAACCGTAATAAACAGCTAAAAGGCAGGTACAAATATGAAATGGAAAGATAGCTTTCACCCTTATGCGGCCACAACCATTGTTTTCTGGTCACTGGCCTATGTGTTCACAAAGCTGGCGCTTGGGTATTTTTCCCCCTTTTCCCTGGGATTTCTCCGGTATGGGGTGGCCTCCCTGGCACTGTTGGCAGTGGCCGTCTTTACAAAGATGAAGCTGCCGGGGAAAAGGGATGTTTTGTGGTTCATGGTTTCCGGGGCAACCGGTTTTTTCCTGTACATGATTGCTTTTAACAAAGGGCAGGGAATGGTAACGGCTTCCACCGGCAGCGTTGTGCTTGCCACGGTTCCGGTCATAACCGCGCTTCTTGCCCGTTTCATTTACGGGGAAAGGTTGCTGGGCTTCCAGTGGGCAGCCATTGGGATCCAGTTTGCCGGCGTATTGGTTCTGGCGTTGATGAACGGGATATTTTCTATTAACCCCGGTCTGTTCTGGCTGTTCCTGGCAGCTTTGCTGGTCAGCATTTACAACCTTTTGCAGAGAAAACTGACGAAAACCTATCAGGCGCTCCAGTCCAGTGCCTTCAGCATTTTCTTTGGCACGCTGTTTCTTGCCATATTTCTTCCGTCATCTGTAAATGAGGCGCTTCATGCCCCTGGAATTCAGATATTCTATGTCGTGACCCTGGGCATAGGCTCCAGCGCTATCGCCTATGTATCCTGGTCAAAAGCATTTGCAAAGGCGAAGCAGACGTCACAGGTCAGCAATTATATGTTTGTGACCCCCTTTTTAACAAGCATTTTCGGTTTTCTCATGGTAAATGAGGTTCCGGACAAGGCAACCCTGACTGGCGGGACCATTATTTTGTCAGGGATCCTTATTTTTAACTTTGGAGGAAAAATTTATGAGTCTTTATTTGCCCCAAAAAGGAGTGGACATTCCGTCATTGATAAAAAGCCTTCATCAGAATAACATGGCTGGTTTCCATGTCAGGGATAAGAAAGAGCTTCTGAGGCTTTTGAGGACGTTTATAGCAGATGGAACCACCGTAGGCTGCGGGGATTCGGTTACCCTTGAGCAGACGGGAGTATTTGATGATTTAAGGGAAAGGGAGATTAACTTTCTGGATAAATTTGATCCGGCCCTTACCCGGGAAGAAAAACGGGAGATTTACTTAAAAAATTTTTCTGCAGACACGTTTGTTACCGGAGCGAATGCAGTCACCATGGACGGAAAGATTTTTAACATTGACGGCAATGGGAGCCGGGTCGCCCCCATGCTGTATGGACCAAAGCAGGTGATTGTTGTTGTGGGGACGAATAAAATAACAGAAGATGCAGAGGCGGCAGTGAAGAGAGCCAGGCAGATTGCGGCTCCCCTGGATGCAAAGCGGCTTAATAAGGCAACTCCCTGTACGGCTCTTGACCGCTGCATTGACTGCAGACACAAGGAGAGGATCTGCAATGATTTTGTTTTGATCGCAGGACAATTTGTGAAGGATCGGATCAAGGTAATTATCGTAAATGAGGAATTGGGGTATTAAAAAATCACAACGGTTTGTTAGAGGCCGTTGTGATTTTTTATTATGGTTTTAATAAAGGAAACTGTGGTGATGTACCTTCTATTTCAGCCCGGCCTTATATAATTCCCAGGCAATACGCGCAGTTTCCTCCAGTTCTTCCAGACAGTAGAAGGCATCCATTACCGTCTTGCCCGGAACCACCGGGCCATGATTTTTCAGCAGGAAGCCGTCACTTGCATTTACCCGTTCCCGAAATATAGAAAAAAGTGCCTCAGAGCCTGGCTTTTCATAAGGAATCAGGCCTACAGAACCAAGTTTCATCTTCAGGTACGGAGTATGGTCCGGGATGCAGTCATGCTCTGAAGAGGAAGGGACAAAACTCCAAAGCACAGAGTAAGTACTATGGGTATGGATGACTGCTTCTATTGCCGTTGATTTTTCATAAAGTGCCAAATGAAGGGGCCATTCCTTACTTGGTTTTTTGGAGGGTCCAAACGTTCCGTCCGGGTCAATGGTTGTAAAATCCTCTTCTTTCATGGTTCCAAAACAAGAGCCGCTGGCACTGATATAAATCTGATTATTATGGCGGAAGCTCATATTTGCGGAAGAACCGGTGGCTTTTCCCCGGTCAAACAAGCTGTGAGCCGTCCATACTGCTGCTTTTAATTTTTCTTCTAAAACAGAGTCCATCTTTTCCTCCAAGTCTGAAGTGAATCCACGTATCACTTCCTGATTTTACTTTAATGTCATAGCCAAAGCCCGTCCAAAAAAATCTTCCTGCCCAAAGTTTCCGCTTTTAAGAATCAGACGAACATTGGGCTTTTCCACAGGAACCATAACCGGTACTCCGGGAGCGACACTTTCTCCGATCCAGTAGGAAGAAAATCCCAGCCCTTTTGTAACAGCACCCGAGGTTTCTCCTCCGGCGGAAATGATTCTGGTATACCCGGATTTTAATGCATGGACTGCCAATGCAGCGGTTGCACCTTCCAGCATATCCGCTACTTTTTCCTTTCCAAGCTTCTGGAATTCTTTCACCTTTTCCGGGGTATCAGAACTGTATACCAGAACAGTATCTGATTCGCTGCTATGTGCCTCTACAAACTTCCAGACTTCCTCTGCTGTCTGCCGGCCTTCCATCATTTCTTTCGGATCAAGCTTATAACAGGGGTTTCCCTGACCCTGATACCATGCAATCTGTTCCAGTGTTGCTTTGGAGCAGCTTCCTGCTAACAGAAGGGCCTTACCTTTTGTACCGCTTTCCGGAATTCTTCCTTTTGCGGAAAGCTTCCTTGTCCAGACTCGCGCCAGGGGCTCCAAAAGTCCGCTTCCCCCTGTTAAAAGAGGAAGCTGTCCAAATGCAGCGGCAATCTTTTCCCCATCCTCTGTATTTTTATAGTCAGGAATGAGATAAAACGGTTTCTCAGGCAAAGCTTCCAGTAAAAAATCCTTCCATTCTTCCAATGCCAGATTACGGCATGGATACCGGCTCTGGGGTTCCATTAGCTTGTGGATCCTGCTGTCCCACATGGGAGTAAGAGGGTGGTTTTTCATATGGCTTTCATGAAGAAAAACTCCATTTACCATAAGGTTTCCATGTTCTACCGTTCTTCCGTTAACTGGAAGAGCAGGGCACAGCAGTGTATAAGGAGCCTTCAAAAGGTCTATGAAAGCATCTGCTACCGGGCCGATATTGCCTTTTGGTGTGGAATCAAAAGTAGAACAGTATTTAAAATAAATTTGTTCCACGCCCTGAGATAGCAGAAAGCGGGCGGCCTTAAGGCTGTCTGCCACAGCCCGGTCTGTTTCCTGGGTCCTGGATTTTAATGCGATGACGATTGCCTGAACTTCGGCCAAATGAATGACAGATGATTCAACCGTATCTATTTCCGGCACATGGTTATCCGGAATCCCATTATAAAGCTGAATACTCATTCCTCCCTTTACCAGAAACGAAGCCGCATCACTGGCGCCGGTAAAATCATCGGCAATGCATCCAAATACAGCCATAGTCATCCTCCCTTTCTTTGATTTTCCTTCGTTTGTATATATTATACAGCAATTTTCATGCCAATTTATCATAATATTCATTTTTTATATTCAAAGCTTTCCATATTCTTGACTAATCTCCCAGACTCATCATATTACTCGCCTGTTATACTTAAAGAAATATGAATCAAGGGTTCTATGCAGTATTGACCACAAATGTTGCAATGTTGTACAATTGTAGCAATGCAACGCATTCTGCATCACTAATAGCCTTTCTTACCCATACCAGGAGGTATCTTATGATTCGTCTTTTATTTATTGTTCCATATCCTGAATTAAAAGAAAAAGTTGAACATGTCCTTTCTCATCATACGGAAAAGAATCGTCTCAATGCGAATATCCAGGTCATGACGGTTGAAGAAACACCTGATGTTCCCACAGATGAGTATGATGCTATTATAGCCAGAGGGTATACTGCCCGGAAAACGTCATCCATGTATACACAGATTCCCACCATAGGGCTGTCCATCTCAGGGTATGATGTGGTAAGGGCAATTTCTGAATGCTGCGAAGCATATCATCCCAAAAAGATCGCTGTCTGTGGGTTTAGCGGACAGATGTATGAAGTAAAGAATATCTGTCAGTTTTTCCATATCAGTGCAGAAATCTATGCTCCTGTCCATCACGAAGATTTGCCGAAAACTCTGGAAAAGGCACTGGCTGCAGGCTGTGATGCTTTGATTGGCGGATATTCCGCTAATATTCTGGCCCGTCAGTACGGGCTGTCTTCCGTCATAATCAGGACCGGGGAAGATACGCTTCTTCAGGCAATTGATGAAGCAATCAATACGGTGGACCGGATCCGCCATGAACGGATTACTTCCCAGATGTATAAAACGATTATCTATTCCTCCAAGGATGGTTTACTTTATGTGGATACAGCAGGAAGGATTCAGGTCCGCAACCATGCCATCCGCCAGATGAACGGAGACGTCAGCCTGATGAACCGTCCATTAAAGCAGGCGCTTCCATATCTTTATAAAATTTTCCGCTCTGTGATTGCCAGCGGTCAGCAGGAGACAGGAAGAATCCTTACGATTCCAGGAACCAAAACCACGGTTTCTGTAAGCTGCACGCCGGTAATTGCCAATAAAGAGATTTCAGGAGTCATCATTAATCTTACTGACATTACCATGATCCAGGATTTGGAAAGCCAGATCCGGCGGAAGCTGAGTGAACGGGGGCTTCAGGCAAAATATACCTTTCAGGATATCATCCATCAAAGCAGTATCATTGACAATACCATTGAGACAGCCAGACGCTATGCTGCGTCTGATTCCAATGTAATTATTGTAGGCGAGACCGGTACGGGCAAAGAGCTGTTTGCCCAGAGCATTCACAACAGCAGCAACCGGAAAAACGGTCCGTTTGTAGCCATTAATTGCGCAGCACTTCCGGAAAATCTTCTGGAAAGTGAGTTGTTCGGCTATGTGGAGGGTGCTTTTACCGGAACCAGCAAAGGCGGTAAAATGGGGCTTTTTGAACAGGCCCACGGAGGCACCCTGTTTCTTGATGAAATCGGTGAAATCTCTCTGTCTACCCAGAGCAAACTGCTGAGAGTCCTCCAGGAGAGGCAGGTGAGGCGGGTTGGCGATAACAAGGTTATTGCTGTCAATGTGCGCATCATTTCCGCAACCAATAAAAGCATACTCCAACTTTCCCAGCAAGGCGAGTTCCGAAGAGATCTGATGTACCGTCTGGATGTGCTCCGGCTGTTCCTTCCTCCTCTTCGCAGCCGGGAAAATGATGCAGAACTTCTGTTCCTTCATCTATTGGAAGTTCAGAGCCAGGAAACCCGGACTCCGCTCCCAAAACTGGATCCCAATGCCCTGCCCCTCCTTCGCCAGTATCCGTTCACCGGAAATATCCGGGAACTGAAAAATATAGCGGAACGTGCCAGTGTCTTAAAGACGGGAAGTTTTATCAGCAAAAAGAATCTGCAGGAGGCTCTCTATCCTCAGGATCTGGAAGCAGCTTCTGTTTCCCTTCCGGGTTCCGGCAGCTTCCTACCGGAGGGAGACTCACTCAGTGAACCTGAGAAGCTGCGTCTTGCCTTAAAGCAATGCGGCGGCAACAGAACACGGGCAGCAAAGATGCTTGGCATGGACCGTACTACCCTGTGGCGTAAACTGCAGAAATATCAGATCTAGTTATCTTATGATGCAAAAGCGATGCAATACGCTGCATTTGTTGCATCGCTTTTTGTTTTGCAACAATAACACCTCTATTTTGTATATTTTCAAATCCCCAACGGGTTTTATTTTATACAATGTTTATAATCCTTTTACTCCGACTTTAAAAATTATTAAAAAGTTGGCATAAATATTGCTTTTTAATAGAGTATCAATCAATTGTTTTCTAATTTCCTTTGGTTTGAGAATCAGATCGCCCGTCTCTATCCAGATCAAGTGAAATTGGACAGCAGCAAAATATTAATGGAGGGTTAATCTTATGTCAACATCCTATGTACTTATCGTTTTTGCTATGGTCATTGTGTTGATGATCGTCCTGATTTCCAAGTGCAAGGTCAATGCAGCATTTGGTATCCTGATTTCTGCCTTAATCCTGGCAATTGCGCTGGGAACCCCATGGAGGGAAATTGAAGATACCATAAACAGCGGTTTCGCCGGAACAATCAAGAGCGTGGCAATCGTAATCTTCTTAGGCTGTACCCTGGGCACGGTACTGGAGAAGACCGGTGCAGCGATCCGGATTACCAAATGGGCCATTGGCCTGGTCGGTGAAAAAAACATAATCTGGGCGATTGCTCTCAGCTCGGCAATTCTCGGCATTCCCATCTGGGCAGATACCGTAGTAATTCTGTTGATTCCAATCGTATCGCTTTTGGCTGTTCAAACGAAGAAATCCATGATGAGCTACGGCACTGCTCTTTACGTGGGCGCTTTGGTAACTGCATCTTTAGTACCTCCGACTCCCGGTCCTGTATCTGCGGCAGCCTTGCTGCACGTACCCTTAGGGCAGGCAATCCTGTGGGGAGCTATCGTTGCCGTTCCAAGTGTGATCGGTGCTACTTTTTATTGTATGACATTAAAGACTCCCGTTGCCCCGAAGGAAGAGTTTTTGACAGCGGCAAAGGAAAGCGATCATATGGAGCTGCCGACCCTTTCCAAGTCTTTGCTGCCAATTTTGTTCCCCTTGTTTCTGATCCTGGCTAATACCGGTGCATCCGTAGTTGTTCCGGATACTCCTGTTGCAAACTTCTTCGCATTTATCGGAAGCCCTCTGGCGGCATTATTTACCGGCTGCCTTCTTTCCCTGCTTCTGGCAGGCAAGGAATGGAAGAGTAAGAAGGTATTAAATGACTGGGTAAATGAGGGAATCACTGCCGCTGCAATGCCAATCATTGTAACCGGTATGGGCGGCGCTCTGGCTGTCTTTGTAAAGAATGCAGGCGTTGCAGAAAAGATAGCAGGGGCTGTGGTACAGTCTCCATTCCCGGCCATTTTAATTCCCATCATCATTGCAGCCATTATCCATGCGGTTACCGGTTCCAATGCTTTAGGTGTAATGACTGCAGCCGCATTGGTAGAGCCGATGCTGACAACTCTGGGCATCTCCCCCATAGCTGCTTTCCTGGCCTGCGGTACCGGCGCCCTGATGTTTAAGCATGCAAATTCCTCCGGATTCTGGGTAACGGTTTCCATGTCAAATATGGATGTGAATCAGGGGATCCGCGCCGTAGGAGGTGCTTCTACCATAGCCGGATTTATAGGAGCAGTATTTACCTGGATCCTGGTCGCCCTGCATGTTATCTGATCTTTAAAATAAATCCGCTGAAACAAGACGGGAATTACATACAGAAAGGAAAGGAATCAATGGAAAAATTTATTACAAGGGCAGCACGCTTAAACAAGGCTTACGACATTGAGTTGATTGAACGTGAATTAGTATGTGAAGAGGATGATATCATCGTCAAAAACCATATGATGGGAATTTGCGGTTCTGATAAGAGCTTTTACCGGGGATTTATGCCTCCTCAGACAGCGGAATTTCGCCAGCCGCCGGAATTTCCATTTCTGCTGGGACATGAGAGCGGAGGTACGGTAGTTGCCGCAGGAAGCCGTGTCAGCGATTATAAGGTGGGTGATCAGGTCATCGCATTCGGCTGGAACAATAACTTTGCTGACTACTTTAAGTCAAAGTCCTTTCAGCTCCAGCCGGTTCCGGAAGGGTTGGATATGGACATCGCAGCACTTGGTGAGCCGACGGCATGTGCAATGTATTCCGGCTTAAATACCGGCGTACAGCTTGGCGACATTGTCGTGGTCATGGGCGGCGGCTATGCAGGACAGATCATTGCCCAGTGTTCCAAGCTGAAGGGGGCTTACCAGGTAATTGTAGTCGATGTTCTGGATGGCAAGCTGGAGCTGGCAAAAACTTTGGGCGCGGATATTGTAATCAATTCCAAAGAAGAGGATCCGGTTGCAAGAGTAAAAGCGCTGACAGGAGGGCGGGGAGCCGACGTGGTGATAGAAGCAGCGGGTACGGCAGAATCCTTTAACGCTGCAAGTGCTCTGATTCGCCATAACGGAAAGTTCGTATTCTACAGTTGGGTGACCACTCCGGTAACCTTGAACATCAGCCGCTGGCATGATGATGGTCTGGAATTTGTAAATACCTGCATGGTTCACCATACATGGCAGCAGCGTTATGTCTGGGTTCCCGAAACACTTCGCCCGATAATTCAGGGTACCGTAAAGATTAAGCCCTTAATTACCAACGAATTTAAGCTGGCTGACATTAAGGAAGGCTTTGATTTAGCTGACAAGGATGACGCTGCGATCAAGATTGTGTTCCGTCCTTGATTCTCCCCGTTTTCTGCCGCCGCTGCAAAGCTGATGCAGATCACTATTTCATACCAGTAAAGGAGTAATGCAAAACATGGATTATACAAATTTAATGAATGACAATACCGGAAAGAAATCAAAAGTAGGTATCATAGGAGCTACCCGTGGTTATGGTTATACGCTGCTTGCCCAGATCCCAAAGGTCAGGCTTATGGATTTGAGAGTCATCTGTTCCAGGCATCCGGATGAGTGCCTGGAAGTGCTGAAGGAAATCGGGTATGAGGAAGACAGGATTGTTTTCTGCGAAGAGAAAGCCCAGATTGAGAGCACACCGGAAGATGCCGTTATTATTGTCAGAGATTACCGCCTTGTTATGGAAAGCGGGATTACCGCTCTTGTAGAATGTACCGGCAATACTGCGGTAAGTTCTGATGCGGCTCTTTTAGCGCTTCGGAAGGGAATTAATGTTTACATGGTTTCCAAGGAAACGGACAGTGTGTGCGGCCCGGTTTTAAATCAGGTGGCTGTTGAAAACGGTGCCGTTTATGCTCTCGTTAACGGTGACCAGCCCCGTAACCTGTTAGACCTTTATTCCTGGGCTATGCTCTTGGGACTGGAAGTGGTGGCTGCCGGAAAATCCAGTGAATACGATTTTGTCTGGGATCGGGAGACAGGGGAATTCACTTACTTAGATGGAAACAGTGCCAGTGAAAATCTGCCGGAAATGTTGGAGCATTGGCGTTATCGTGGAGTGAAAACCCTGAATGAACGGCGCAAAATGCTGGAAAAGTATACCGGGGTTATTTCAGCGGATCTCTGCGAGATGAACCTTGTATCAAACATCACCGGACTTGTGCCGTCTGCTCCATTTTTAAGCTATCCCATCGCTAAGACCAGCGAACTTGCCAATATTTTTATTCCGGAAGAAGATGGAGGTATCCTGAAAAAGACGGGAGTTGTAGATGTGTTCTACAATTTAAGAGGTACAGACGAGGCAAGCTTCTGCGGAGGGGAGTTTATCATCATTAAATGCGAAAATGAAAAGATGTGGGATATCCTGAAAAGCAAGGGACATGTGATGAGCAGCAATGGCAAGTATGCATGTATTTATTATCCTTATCATTATATGGGACTTGAAACCCCGATCTCTGTTTTGTTAGGAGACTTTATGGGAATCGGTACTCATCCGGAATGCCGTCAGGTATCTGTTCTGGCAGGTGTTGCGGAGAAAGATTTGCCGAAAGGAACTGTGCTTACAGTCCAGGGACATCATCATGCGATCGATGGCCTGGTTCCTGAACTTCTTGAAAGAAAATCAGTTGAGAACCTGGCTCCTTTCTATCTGCTGAACGGCATGGCTTTGCTTAAGGAAGTAAAAAAGGGAGAGCCGATTACTCTTGATGACGTGGATTTATCACAGTTGGAAACGTATAAGCTGTATGCGCAAGGCTTAGATATTTAAGAAAGAGAAAGAAGAGGGTGCTGTGGGTGCCTTCTTCTTTGCATGTTACTTTTTCTGTGGAGCAGCCAATTTTCCTTAATGCAGTTCTGAGGTCAGGGAAAGGGGGAAAGAAAAGAATGAACTTAGATTTACAGATGAAACAGGGGCAGACACTATCGCCCCAGATGATACAGTCTGCAAAAATCCTGCAGATGACAGCTCAGGAGCTGGATATGTATATTAATGAGCTGGCTTTGGAAAATCCAACCATAGATGTTGTTGAACCGGTGCTGGCGGATAAACAAAAAAAATCCAAAGAACTGCAATGGCTGGATTCCTTTAATGAACAAAATCATTACCTTTATCAGAAGCAGAACGATGATGACGATGATTTTAAGAATAGCTGGAATTATAACGCCAATGATGGAGAAACGCTGCAGAGTTATTTATGGTCACAATTGATCATGGAGGATTTTTCTTCACTTGAGACGAAAATCGTCAAATTCATGCTGGAAAGCCTGGATGGGAAGGGATACCTGATAGAATCGGTTCATGATATTTCGGTTTATTTCAAAGTGAATGAACCCCTGGTTCAAAAACTTTTGAATAAACTGCAGACGCTGGAACCTGCGGGGATCTGTGCCCGCAGTCTTGAAGAATGCTTAAAATTACAGCTAAAAAGCCGGAAGATGCTGTCTCCGGTTCTTTCTCAGATCATTGACGACTGTTTGGAGATGGTTGCAAAAAATAAGATTCCTGCAATAAAAAGAAAATTGAGGTTGTCTTCTTCAGAGGCAGCAGGATATTGTCAGATTATCAGATCACTGAATCCCAAACCAGGTACCTCGTTTGGTAACCGCGAACAGATGCGTTATATTGTTCCGGATGTAACCATTGTGAAATTCAGAGATCATTTTGATATTCTGCTGAATGAGTCTTCCTGTTCAGGAATCCAGATTAACTGTTATTATCAACAAATGAATCAGCGCAGGGAATCGGAAGAAGTGAAAGCATATCTGGATAGTAAAATCCGGCAGGCGGAATGGATCAGGCATTGTGTCGCACAGCGCACGAAGACAATCATGCAGGTATCAAAAAAAATCCTGGAATGCCAGGAAGCTTTTTTTATGAAAGGGCCAAATCACTTAGTCCCTTTGAGAATGGGGGCTGTGGCGGAAGCTATAGGAGTTCATGAATCAACCGTCAGCCGTGCAGTCAGTAAGAAGTATCTTCAGTGTTCCTGGGGAGTTTATCCCATGAGCTTCTTTTTTCCCAGAAGTGTAATGAAACATGAGAAAGGCCAGTTTCATGAAGAAGCACAGACCCTGACGAATGGGGATATCAAGCGGGTTCTTCAGGATATTATCAAGGAAGAAGACAAGAAGAAACCATACAGTGACCGGATTCTCAGTGAGAAGATTTTGGAATTCGGCATCTCTATTTCACGGCGTACGGTTGCAAAATACCGTGAGGAAGCTGGGATTCCGGATGCCAGCGGACGAAAAAGATATAATTAAAGGAATTCCGGATTACTCATTTCAGCTTCTTGTTAATGGGGAGCTGGGTTATTGATAAACCCAGTTCCGCCATTCTGCCATTTACGAAGCTCGCAAATCTTTTCTTGTGTAAAGCTTGCCTGCCATGGAACAGCTAACCAAAATGATCACGAATGAAAGCAGGATATAGAAAGGGTTTAGTCCCTGTTCTGAAACTGACACCACATCAAAATAACTCACCGGTGTCAGAAAGTTTAAGAAATCCATGTTGCCGGCATAATCCAGCACAAAGCTGATCACATAAAATGTCATGATCGTAAGCATTGTAATAAGGCTTGCGGCCTTATAATTTTTCGCAAGGCCCGAAATGAAAAGCCCTATGGCGAAAAGCACAGTTTGCGTGATAAATATTCCGATGGTTGTGATCAAATGTGTACCCGCGATGCTCCGGTCACCCAGGGGAAGAATGATACACAAATAGGACATGATCCCCACCGTGATCGAAAATATCCCAAGATTTGTTACTGCCGCTCCGATTTTTGCCCAAATGATGGCGGAACGTTTATAAGGCTTTGAGAACAGGAACTCGCTTGTGCCAAATTTTTCTTCCCTGGAAACGGCATATACCCCTGAAAATCCCGCATAAAAAAAGGCCAGTAAGTCAATCCAGAATACCATGCACTGATAGGCGCCCAGGGGAGTGTCAATTCGCACCCCATTCAGCCCGAATAAAATCAATATGATTTTTGGGAAGCCATCTGCCAACTCTGCGATTTCTCCCATTGCATCCTTTAGCACCACAAATTCTATTGCTGCAAATCCTGTAAGCATTACAATCAGCACAAGCCATATGATCAATAGCTTTCTCGTCAATTTCAGCTCTTTTAAATAAATCGTCTTCATGTTCAGCCTCCAAATACAACGTCTTTTTTAAGAAATACTCTGCAGCTGACAAACAATAGCGCCCCGACCAGGATCACATACCACACAACATAATTCCATTGGTAAAATCCGGTTTCAGCGATGCTGACAGGATCAAAGAAGCCAAAGGGGGTGAAATAACCCAGCACCGGTTCATGGATCTTCTTTGACATGGAACTTAAGCAAAAGAAGGCAAACATGACGCAGGAGGATATGAGCACAGGCGTCCGCACATTGGGGAAAAACGTCCCTGCAACTGATCCGAAAACCACAAACATCAGCTCCAGCAGCACAAGGGATTTTCCTATGAGAAAAAATGCCCTCCAATCAACGGAAACGTCTTTGACGGTCAGAATGGCCAGTGCCGCTCCTGTGATATAGGCGGCTCCCACAATCAGGCTGTCTGCCGTACAGGCAAGAAGCTTGCTAAAGAAAATCCTGCGCCTGGAAAGGGGCTTTGTCAGCAGAAATTCTGCTGATTTGTTCCTATATTCCTTTGTGTGGGAGGAAAAGGCAATGCTCATTCCGTGGATCGCTGCTGCTGCCATGGCAAAGCTGTTTAAAAAGCTGAACATGCCAAGGGGGGTCATTACAAAGGCGGCGCTGACTCCTAAGGCTTCAAACATGGGATTGTTTTTTATGGCCTCAATCATCATAGCATCTGTCCCGGAGATAAAACCAAGGTACGTGGGCAGCATAAGAAAGATCAGCCCGCCCATGGACAGGGACCAGATGATGATATTTTTCTTTAACTGTTTCAATTCATACTTAAATACGGTCATCCCCTTCACCTCACCTGTAATAGTGCATGAAAATTTCTTCCAGCGCCGGTTCCTCGATAAACAGGTCGTGGACCTTTAAGGCAGACAGCTTTGCCAGGATCTCTCCCATATTCCCCATGAACATGAATGAGGCAGTATGGCCTTCCTGATGATAATTGGTAACTCCCACAAGGTTAAAATAGCCTGCCGGTATTTCCTCTGCCGTAACACTGATTTTTTTATGGCTGTTGGCCCGAAGTTCGCTGATTTTTTGTATGCCGATGATCTTTCCTTCTTTTAAAATTGCCACCCGGTCGCAGATTTTCTGAACCTCCGACAGGACGTGGGAAGAAAAGAAGATCGTCGCACCACGTTTGTTTTCTTCTTTTAAAATGGTAAAAAACTCCTGCTGGATCAGCGGGTCTAAGCCGCTGGTGGGTTCATCTAATATAATGAGCTTGGGAGAGTGGAGCAGGGCGCACAGGATCCCTGCTTTCTTTTTATTTCCCAGGGATAAGTCGGAAATTTTACGGGACAAGTCCAGACCCAGGCGCCTGGAAAGCTCTTTTATTTTGCCGTCGTTCTTTACGCCGTACAAATCCGCCGCGTAGGTTACCAGTTCCCGGACCGTCATATTGTCATAATAGGCGGACTCTCCGGGTAAATATCCCACATCCTTTGCGATTTCTGCAGCCTGCTTGATGCAGTCCCTGCCAAAGATCTCCGCGCTTCCGGAGGTGGGATGGATCAGTGCCAGAAGGGTGCGGATGGTAGTGGATTTACCGGCCCCATTTGGTCCGATAAAGCCGAAGATCTCTCCTTCTTCTACGGAAAAGCTCACATCCTCAATACCTCTGTGATCCCCATAGCTCTTGGTCAGGTTTTTAATATGAATTGCATTCACTGGTGAGTCTCCTTTCTCATTCCAAAAACTCAATATATCCCATATTGCCGTTCACACGGATCCGATCCCCATCCTTAATGCGTTTTGTGGCATCGGTCACGCCCACCACTGCAGGCAGGCCGTATTCCCGTGTGATGACCGCGCCGTGGGTGGCCATTCCGCCAACCTCCGTGACAAGTCCGCTCACAGAGATAAAGGCCGGTGTCCAGCTTGGGTCGGTGAATTTGGTCACCAGGATGTCGCCCTTTTCTATTTTTCCTGCTTCCTTTATGTCCAGGATGACCCTGGCCCGGCCCTCTGCCACGCCGCCTGATACGGCAAGCCCCGGCAGTGCTCCGTTAGGGACCTTGCGTTTGTATTCCCCTTCCACCACTTCTCCGTCGGAGAAGATGAGGCGGGGCGGTGTTAAAGAGGCGTACTTTTCATAATCCGCCCGCAGTCCATCGATTTTTCCATAATCAAGCTCCTGCTCTCCGGCAAATAAGACAGCCAGCTCCGAAAGGCTTAAGTAGAACACATCTTCTACCTTTCTTAGCCTGCCCTCTTTCACAAGCTTTTCAGATTCCCGGATGATCGCCTGCTTGTATTCCCAGTACCGTTTCATCCAATAATATTTCGGGGATTCCCGCAGTCCTAAGAAATTCCGGTAAAAGGACAGTTGCTTTGCCAGTTTTCTGGCTTTCCTGGCGCCCCATTTCTTTTTAGCAGCCAGAACCATGGCCTTTACCGCTTCATCGCTTTCTTTCTTTCCCTGAAGGAGCTTTTGCTCCGTATGGCCTTCAGGGAGCCTTATGTCGGCCAGTACGGTGGGAAGGATCTTTTCCGGTGCCTCTGCAAACCGGGGCTTTGCAATGTCGATTTCTCCGGGACAGCGCATTCCGTACCGTGAGAAAAATTCTTCAAAAGCCTTTGCGGCTTCCCCGCCGCCCGGCTGTTTCCTCAATTCGTCAATGGAAAACGAATCTCCGGCTGTTTCAAGGTATTTTACGGCCTCCGGGTAATCTCTGGCTGCATCTGCAATGCGGCTGACGAAAAATCCCATTTCTGAGGTGATATTCCCCTTTATGGATTTTGACACTTCAACGCTTATATTGTCCCGTCCAAGGAGGAGCTTTCCTGCTTTATCAATGGACTTTGTAAGGTAGAAGGCAACCATAAGAGGCCCTAGGCCTTCCGGGTCAAACAGGCTTTTCATCAGATTGTCTGTATCGTTAACAATATAATCGATCACCGCTTTGCCGGTCAGACGGTCAAGTCCCTTTTTTGTCTTTTGGACTGTCGCTTCCATGCGGCGGTTGTAGCCGTCAATGATAGCCGGATCGTTTTTCCGGTAGATCCTGAATCCGGCAGTGATGGATTTGCCCACGTCCTTTGGTATGGCAAAATCGCTTTTCTGGCCTTTTGGGATGGATTTCATATAATCCTTTCTTCCCAGGACCTGATTGAATGCGTTGTTCATCAGCTCGTCGGAATTGGACAGCTTTTGCCGTACCAGTGCTTTGCCTACCGGACTGTTTAAGTTATGGGTGATCTCCATATAGGGCCGTCCGCCGATTTCCGTGATCTTCACGGTCTGTGACATCAATTTCCAAAAGGACATGCCAAGGGGCAGCATGGTGTCGGTCATCATCTGTAAATGTCCGACGGAGATAAAACAGCGCTTAAAGCCGTCGGGAGAAGAGGGGCAGGGAAAAAGGGTGGTGATTGCCCGGGACTGGACGATGTAGAACCGCTCTCCGTCAAAGCACCATTCAATGTCCTGGGGACTGCCGAATTCCTTTTCTGTTTTTTTTCCCATAGCAGAAAGGGCGGTTACCTGGGCTTCGGTAAGGCAGGGTTCTGGGCCGCTTCTTTTCTTTACGATGTCTCCCTTGACTGTCCATGTAACCGGGGTCTTGCGCCCGGACACCAGCTCTTCCCCAAGGCCTTCCACTGCTTCAATGGCAGTTGTAAAACGGTCTGAGGTTATGGGATCGGCGGTAAACATGACCCCTGCCGCCTTTGCATCCACCATTTTTTGTACGACTACGGCCATTTGGACTTCGCTTTCATCAAACCCGTTTTTTGCCCGGTAAGAAACCGCCCGCTGATTATACAGGGATGCAAAGCAGTTAACCACCGCTTTTGTTACGGCTTCAAAACCGGAGACGTTTAAATAAGTGTCCTGCTGGCCGGCAAAGGAAGCATCCGGCAGATCCTCAGCTGTGGCGGAGGAACGAACGGCAACGGAAATGTTGTCCCCCAGGCCGTCATAGGCAGATCGGATCAGTTCTTTGGCTTCGGCGGGCAGGATCAGCCCGGCAACAGTGGATTTTGCATCGTCCCGGGCCTGGTTTACGGCAGGAAGGATATATGCTTTAAAAAATTCCGTTGTAATAATAAAGCCTCCCGGCACGCTTTCCGGGAACCGCCGGATCAACCTTGCAAGACTGGCACCCTTTCCTCCTGATACCTTAAGGGAAGCGGCTTCTTTATCATGGATTTTCAATATATACATCACAGGTATTCCTCCTTATAGAGACTGCTTTTCAGCATGTTCATGATTCTTTCCATTTCTTCCGTTATTTCCCCAAGGCTGTATCGTTCATCGGACATTTCATGGGCGTAACCTTCCGCCATGAGAAACATCAGGCGCATGACCTCATCAATATTCACGCCTTCCTTGAATTTAACTGCATCTTCCTTTTTTAACACCAGGTCATAGGAAAAACGCTGGGATTCCGGCATGATTTTTTTTGTTATATCAGTAACTGCATCGTCGGTTTCCTCAAACATGCTGATAATAAATTTCAATATATTAGGGTACTTTTCCAGTATGCCCATCTTCATTCTGGAAGCCGCAGTAATGCGTTCAAACAGATCGTCATATGCATCGATTTCACTGCGCTTATAAGCGTCAAGCATAACAGTTCTCACATATTCCGACAGGTACAGGTACAGATCTCTTTTTGTTCCGAAATAATGGAACAGCATTGGCTTGGACACGCCGCTGTTTTGGGCAATGTCACCCATGGAGGCCTTTTTGTATCCATGCTTTCCAAAACACTTTAATGCCGCCTCAATGATGGGCTGCTGCTTTTCTTCTGAGAGTTCTTTAAGTTTTTCCATGTTCTCACCTTCTGAAATAGTTTTGACCGAATCGGTTTATGGCTTGATTATAACACCATGAACCGATTCGGTCAATATGAGTAATTTTATCATTTTTTGAATTATTTGTATCAGCATCCATATGGTGGCTGTATTGAAAGAAACAGCCCTGGTCTATTACAGAGCGGTGGGTTTCCCTTCACTCAGCAAATGACCCTTTAAATATTCGGAAGGTGAGATTCCCGTACTCTTTAAGAAAACCTTGGTAAAATACCTGGTGCTGAAATATCCCACCCTCTCTGCAGTATCCCGTACCGTGGCAGTATGTCCCCCTGACATGAGTTCCATTGCCTTTTTTATACGGACCCCGGTTAAGTGGTCAACAAATTTTTCCCCGGTTTTCATCTTATAGATTTTACTTAAGTAATTAGGTGAAATATCAATCATATCTGCAATGGTATTGATCCCGATCTGATCCATATAATGCTCCTCAATATAAACGTTGATTTTATCAATTAAGTCAATGCTCTGATTTTGGGAAGTCATCTGCTTAAAAAAATCCACGAGCCGGCTGATGGAGTTAATGCCGGCTGCTGTTCCTGATTCCATGGTGAGAATGCGGTTTAAGGAATCATCGCAAAGTTCAAAAACCTCTTTTTCATGAGGAAAATGGGAGAGTGTATGGAGAAGATTCTGAAAACCCATAACATCATCTGTCTGGCGGGCAATCAAAAGCTTTTCCAGCAAATCCGAAAAGGGCAGGAGAGGAGAAAACTCCAGCCGCTCTTTCTTTGATAAAACCGATCCAAGGCCAACACAAAAGCGCAGGCTTTCCACCCTTTGAACGGCTTCAATCTGTGCAAACAGCTGAGAAAGATCCCCGGCTGAAATGTGAAATCCGGTTGCAACACATCCGCTGGCCTGATGAAACCGGGTCAGTTCTTTCTTAAAATCCTCTGGGGGAATCGCGGTGCTGGTAAGATAACAGATTTCCCCTGTAGGAAGAAATGTCAAGGTAAACCTGGCGCCGTGGCGGGAGGAGATGGAAGAGAGCGTGGTATTTAACTCATCCAAGTCGTTTTTAAAGGTTTCGTTATGGTAATGGTCAACATAAAAGAGAACCGCCGTGTAAGGGGGAAGAACGTACCTTGGAGTCTGTAAAAACCGGATGGATGTATAGAGGTCAAGAATTTTTTCAAATTCCAGTTCATAATCCTTTTTCAGCAAAAGCTCCCGCTCTCCAAAAAGAGAAGCTGCCTTTTCCATGGTAGCCCGGACCTCGTCAAGACTGGCCGGCTTTAAAAGATAGTCTAAGGCTCCCAGTCTTAAGGCTTCCTGGGCATAGGAAAACTCCGCATATCCGGTCAGCATGACCACGGGAATCTGCTGCTCATGAAACCGGGAAAATGCCTGCAGTCCGGTGAGCATTGGCATGTGGATATCCAGGAATATCAGGTCCGGCGTATCCTTTTCCAGTTGCTCTAAAAGTTTTTCTCCGTTTTCCACTTCAAAAAACCTGTGCACGTTGGGATAAAGCTCCTCAATCATGCTTTTTAATCCCAGCCGGATCAGGCGTTCATCATCAGCTAAAAGAATTTTCATAATGAGGTTCCTCCTTCCAGAGGTATTTTGATTGTCATGGAAGTAATGTCTCCAGTCAGGCTTATTTCAAAGGATGCATGAGGGTGAAAGATTTTTATCCGGTTTTCCACATTTCTTATGCCAACCTTTCCATTGGAGTATACTTCCTTAATATTAATGGGAATTCCGTTGTTTATTTCTTCCAGGATCAGGGTATGGTCCTCAATGGAAGCGGATATGGAGATGGTAATGGAAATACCGTCCCCGCCCATTCCATGCTTTAAGGCATTCTCCACAAGAGGCTGTATGAGAAGTCTTGGAATGGAAATGTTCTTTGCCTCTTCCTCCATGGAGCTTATAAAGGTCAGCCGTTCATCATAGCGTATTTTAAGGAGATTGCAGTATTGGATGCAGAATTCAAATTCTTCCTGAACTGTGGTCAGTGTTGCATCGCTGCAGGTATAGCGGAATATTCTGGTGAGCTCGATAATGCTGTCCTCCAGCTCTTTTTTCATTCCGATCCGGTTCATGGTGAGAAAGCAGTTTAAGGTATTATAGAGAAAATGGGGATTGATCTGGCTTTGAAGAGCCCTGTATTCTGCCTGCTGCCGGTCGATCTCATATTTATAGGACCGGTCAATGTAAAGCTGAAGCTTCTGGATCATCTCATTTAAATTTTCTGCAATCAGAGACAATTCTTCCGTGTTAAAAGAATCGTTCTGCAAAAGGTCTGTGTCAGGGACAGAAGCCTCCAAGTCTCCCCGTGCCACCTTTTTCATGGTATTTAAAATGGAATTTAAAGCAAGGGCAGTCTTTTTTGAGTTGGAGCGGAAAATGGTGAATGCAGCCAGAATGGAGGTAAGGCTTAAAATAGCGGCCAGACTCCACACAATGGATATTTGCTTAAAAATATCTTCTTGGGAGGAGACAAAAATAAGCTGCCAGGGCATTCCTGAAATATCGCTTTTGTAAAGGAGGTACGTATCGGAGTCTGTCAGGATTTTATTTTCCGGGGAAGAAAGCTTTTCAAGGATGCCTTTCTCCACTTTTCCGACCTGGTAAACGGGAGTTCCGTCCTGGCCTGCAATCACAAAGCCTGAATTTTCGCTTAAGCTTACGCTGCTGAAAATATCCTTAATGATTTTGTCGGAGGCATCGATCCGTATAATGCCCAGCTTCCGTTTGGTGTACACGTTGCGGACCGTATGAAGGGCGGAGATGACCGTTGTCTCAGAGCGGATATAAGGAGGAGGCTCTGAAACCATAAAATAATAGGGATCCGTTGAATGTAAAACCTGCTGATACCAGGGCTCCAGCTGGTAAGGAAAGTCAGTGGTATTGATAAGGTCACTGGTTTTTGTTGCAGTGACGATGATATGGTTGTCCGGGTTTACAGGCATGAAAGAAACTGAAAGGATATCCTCCCTGGCGGTATTTAAAATACGCTGCATTGAAGTGGTATAATTTTGCCGGTGGCGCTCGATCCGGTAGTCTGAGGAACCGTCCTTTGTGTATTTCCCATTTTCAACAGATGCAAAAAAGTTCAGAATATCATCATAAATATAAGGGGTAAGGGCCAGCCTTTTTAAGTCGGACACATAGGTGCTTAAGTTGGTTGAAATGGAATAAAGGGAGGTTGAAAAGTATTTTTCATTGTTCCTGTAAATCCTGTTTTGAAAATAAAAGGCAAGTATGGTGGCCATGATGATGATGGGCATAACAATGCTGACGAGAAACAGGGCCAAAAACCGGTTTTGAAAGCTTTGGCGTTTTTTCATGTTGAGTCACCTCCTGGGCCTATATTGTATCCATATTATAAATGTTTTTCAATCCCCCATGGGGAAAATGATGGAAATGAGCCTGAAAGTGTAGATTTGAGTATCTTACGGAACCCAAAGGACTATGATAAACTAAAACTACAAAACAGCCGGCTAAAAAACTAATATGAATGTAAGGGAGAATTTTTATGAAGAAGTTAGCACTTGCCGCAATGGCAGGTTTCATCGCAGTCAGCGTGTTGGGCTGCTCCAAGGCGCCTCAGGAGCCTGTGGAGACAACAGCTGCAGAATCAGAAAAAGAGACAGAATCAAAAAGGAGTGCAGCAGCTTCCACTGGTGTTACCATTGAATTTTTGTATAACCTAAACGGTGAGTCTGTCAGCGACGCCATTCAGGATGTTTGCAAGCAGTTTACGGAGGAGACCGGAATCGGCGTGGAAGCGGTCATGCCTGGAAGTAATTTTTCCGATATCATGAAGACCAGAATGGCTTCCAACCAGCTTCCTGATGTGTGGACAACCCATGGCTGGGCAGTTGCAAGATATGCGGAATACTTATCTCCTTTAAATGATTTTGAGTTTGCATCTCACATTTCTCCAAGCATTAAGGAGCAGATCACTGATGGAAAAGGAAACCTTTATACCCTTCCCATTGATATGGATTTAACCGGAATGATCTACAACGAAAATGTTCTGGAAGAAGCCGGTGTGAATGTGGATGACATCAAAACCTGGGCTGATTTCGAGGCAGCCTGTGAGAAGATCAAGGCAGCTGGACTTACCCCAATTCAGCTTGGCGGAAAAGACAGCTACACCATGGGAAATATGATGGATTTCGTGGCACCCACCTTAATCACAAACGAGGATGAAGCCAATCAGTCCGCCCTTTTAGACGGCAGCTTTGACTGGAGCAAGTGGAATGTGGTCGTAAACCAGATCGACTCCTGGAGGCAGAAGGGATACTTTAATACAGATGCCGTTACAGCTGATTTCATGACCGGTATCAAGGCTCTTGCAGCTGATAAGGCAGCGTTTATGTTTACTGCAGCCAGCGGAATCACAGAGACTTATGTTCAGAACCCGGATACGAAAATGGGCTTTATGCCTCTTCCGGCAAGGGAAGCAGGGCTGAAACAGTCCCTGATGACAGGAGAGCATTTTGCAGTGGGTATGTCAAAGACCACGAAGCATCCGGAAGAAGTAAAGCAGTTTATGGATTTCCTTGCCCGGGAAGACATTTGTTCTTACCTTGCAACCAAATGCGGTATGCCTTCCGGACTAGACAACGTGGTAAGTGATACGGGAAGACTGGCTCCCTTCTATGATAAGTATGCAAATGACAGTTCTATTTTAAACATTCCGTATTTTGACAGAAAATATCTTCCAAGCGGCATGTGGAATGACCTCTGCGTAACAGGAGCCGCCGTTGTTTCCGGACAGTCAGATTCTCTTACCGTTGCAGTGGATCAGATGAAGACAAGCTATGAGGAAAAGAAAGCACAGGAGTAAACATGAAGATTCAAAAAAAATCAGCGATCAATCTGTTTTATATTCCGGCAGTGATACTGTTTCTGGTTTTTGTAATTTATCCTTTTGTCCAAGGTATCCGGCTGTCCTTTACCAACTGGAATGGATATTCCCAGACCATGAAATATGTTGGGATTAAGAATTATACCAGATTGTTTCAGGACGCAAATGTGAAGACAGCACTGGTCAATACACTTATTTACGGTGTTATGAGCACCATGATCCAAAACATACTGGGTCTTGGTTATGCATTATTTTTAAATACAAAATTTAAGGGACGTTCCCTTGTCAGAACGATTATCTATATGCCGGTTATGATTGCTCCGCTGATTATGGGTTACATCATGTATTTCTTCTTTCAGTATGACGGAGGTGCGGTCAATGATATTCTGACCGCCCTTCACATGGAGCCGGTGGATTTACTGGTCCATTCAGGAACAGCCATCTGGATCATCGTTTTAGTGAATTCCCTGCAGTTTGTGGGCGTGGCCATGGTCATTTACCTGGCAGGCCTTCAGAATGTTCCCAACATGTATTATGAGGCAGCCATGATCGACGGGGCGACCTTCTGGGAACGTTTTAAACACATTACCATTCCCCTGCTGATGCCGGCCATTTCTTCCTCTACCATTTTAAACCTGATCGGAGGATTAAAGCTCTTTGACCTGGTTATGGCGCTGACTAGCGGCGGACCGGGATTTGGCACTCATTCCCTGTCCACTCTGGTTACCAACCAGTATTTTTCCGCCCAGTCCGCAGGATATGCTTCTGCAATCGGCATTTTTTCATTCCTGCTGATTATGATCATCAGCAATGTGGTCATGGGGTATTTTGACAAGAAGGAGGTGGATGCGTAATGAAAGGATCAAGAGTTTCCAATGCCTGGAAGTACATTCTGGCTCTCATCATCATTGCAGTCCACTTTGTGCCCATTTATATGGTGGTCGCCATTGCGTTTAAATCCCCCTATGACCGTTCCTCCAGGTGGGTTTTTCCGGGATATTTTTACTTAAAAAACATTTATACCGCACTGGAACGGGGAGGGATGCTCCTGGCCCTTAAAAATACGGTGATCATCAGCGGCATGGCAATTCTGTTCATTGTGGTGGTCGGTGCTATGGCGGCTTATCCCCTTGCGAGAAATAAGAGCAGGCTTAATAATCTGGTGAAAGGGTTTATTATGGGTGTCATGATGATCCCCCCCTTAAGTATTTTGGTTCCTCTGTATTCCTTTATGGCAAAAATTCAGGGAATCAATTCCTACTGGGGCATGATCGTGACCCTGATCACCTTCCAGCTTCCTACCAGCATCTTTTTGTTTTCCAGCTTTATTACCAGCATTCCGGTTGCCCTTGAGGAAGCGGCCGCAATTGACGGCTGCGGGCCGTTCCAGACATTTTTCCGGATTATCATGCCCCAGCTGAAGCCGGTAACAGCTTCTGTTATCATCATCACAGGCGTGAACTGCTGGAACAATTACCAGTTTGCCCTATACTTACTCCAGGCCCCCAGGATCAAAACCATTACCCTGGCCATTGCAGGCTTCTTTTCTGCAGACTCGGCCAATGTCAACGGTGCGGCAGCAGCAGCCTTTATCGGAATTCTTCCCATGGTTGTGGTATTTCTGTTTTTACAGAAGTACTTTATCCAGGGCATGGTGGACAGCGCAATCAAGTAATTGGAAAATAATTAAATAAGATTCAAACAGGAAAGCGGGAATCGGATAAGACTTCCGCTTTCTTTCTAAAATTTTTGAAAGATTGAGGTTTGTTATGAGTGTAAAATATATTGAGGATAAAAAGGTATTCTTGCTGAACACGAAACATACAAGCTACCAGTTCCGGCTGGCTGAGTTTGGATTTTTAGAGCACTTATACTATGGAAGAAGAATTTCCGATGCAGTGGATTATCTCCCAGTGAGAATCCGTCATGGGTTCGAAGCTAATCCCTATGAGTCGGAAAAGGACAGGACCATCTGCTTGGATGTGCTGGAACAGGAATATCCTGGGTTTGGAGTTTCAGACTTCCGGGTTTCCGCAGTCAGCGTGATCAACGGGGATGGATCCAACTGCATTGACTTAAGGTATGTGTCCCATAAGGTGATTGATGGAAAATACAGCTTGCATGGAATGCCGTCTTTGCGGGAAAATGGCGGTGCATGGCAGACCCTGGAGGTTTTGATGAGAGACCCTTACACCCAGGTGGAGGTGACTCTTGTTTACGGCGTGCTGGAGGAGTATGACATCATCACAAGATGTGCCAGGATACAGAATCCAGGGGAACAGACCGTGTTTGTCAATGCAGCCCATTCCACCTGCATTTCTTTCCCAACGGATCAGATGGATATGATCAGCTTCTATGGAAGCTGGGGCCATGAGCGGTGTGCAGAGAGAACTCCTGTGAGACACGGGAAGATCACAGTGGACAGCGCCAGAGGCATTTCCAGCCATTATCAGAACCCTTCGGCCATTCTGTGCAGCCCGGATGCAACAGAGGATGGGGGGGACTGTTACGGGGTTGCCCTGGTTTACAGCGGAAACTTTGCAATCACAACAGAGGTAAACGATTTTAAGCAGACCAGGCTGGTGGCAGGGGTGAACCCGGAGACGCTATACTGGGAGCTTATAAAGGGCAGTGTATTTGAAACACCGGAAGCAGTCATGACCTATAGTTCCCAGGGCCTTTCCAAAATGAGCCACAATTTCCACCGGGCAGTGAAGCATCATCTGATTCCCGGTCAGTTTATCAATGAGAGGTGTCCGGTTCTCATTAATAACTGGGAGGCGACCATGATTGATTTTGACGAGGAAATGCTGGTGAACATTGCCGGAAAGGCAAAGGAACTGGGGGTTGAGATGTTTGTCATGGATGACGGCTGGTTTGGAAGAAGGACCGATGAATACAGAGGCCTTGGAGACTGGCAGTGTAACTTAAGTAAGCTGCCCAGTGGAATAGCGGGATTTTCTGAAAAAATTCAGGATATGGGGTTAAAGTTCGGTATCTGGATCGAGCCGGAAATGGTCAATGAGGATTCCAGGCTTTATGAGGAACACCCTGACTGGTGTATCCGGATTCCGGGAAGAAAGCCAACCCGGCAAAGGTATCAGCTAATTCTGGATTTCAGCAGGGATGAAGTAGTGGAGGCTGTTTTTCATCAGCTTTATGAGGAATTTAAGGATGCCCGGATCGATTACATCAAGTGGGATATGAACCGAAGCATGACGGACCGTTTTTCTTCGGCCCTTCCGGCCCACAGGCAGGGAGAGGTCTGCCATAAGTATGTGCTGGGCCTTTATAAGCTGATGGAAAAGATGACAAAGGCGTTTCCAAATGTGCGGTTTGAAGGCTGCAGTGGAGGTGGCGGAAGGTTTGATATGGGGGTTTTATACTACATGCCCCAGATCTGGTGCTCTGATGATACGGATGCGGTGGAACGGATTCACATTCAGTACGGAACTTCCATGATCTATCCTCCCTTTGCCATGGGAGCTCATGTTTCTGAGTGCCCCAACCAGCAGACAGGTAGAACGGTTTCCATTGATACGAGAGCTGCCCTTGCCTATTTTGGGACCTTTGGGTATGAGCTGGACTTAAATGAAATATCAGAGGAAGAGCAGGATGCGGTCCGCAGGCAGGTCAAATACTATAAGGAACACGGGCTGGTGTCCGCTCACGGAGACTATTACCGGCTGACCAACCCGGAAAGGGAGCGGGAGTATGGGGCGTTTATGTCTGTTTCCCATGATAAAAAGGCGGCAGTGGTAGGGTATGTACAGCGGGTTTCCGGAGCGAATAAGGGAATCATTTACTTAAGGCTTAGGGGACTTGAGGAGCAGATGGTGTATGAAATTCTGGAGCTTGGCATAAAGCTTTCCGGGGCAGCGCTGATGTATGCGGGACTGCCCATGCCGGTGATCAAGGCGGACAATGAAGCCAGAATATTTACCCTGCAGGCGCAGTGAGAAAAGTGCCTGTCCGGTTATAAAAATTTATAGAGAAATATGGAAAGAAAGGATCGGAAACGGGAAACACATCAGATGTTGTTCCCGTCTCCGATCCTTATAGGTTATAAGAGCCGCCCATGAAACCTGCTCCTAAATTCCATTCTTATTCCTCTTAAATACTTTAGGCCTGGTAAATGCTTCCATATCTCTTTCTTCCAGTGAATTAGTGATGTTCTTTGTCAGTTTCTTCACTTTTATAAATTGGTAACGGGCTTACTCTGCGTCTATGACTTCCTTCGCCATGCCGATTAAATCCTCACAGCTTAAGTCATCAAAGGAGTTGAGGGAATACTCCATACCGTTTTCACTCCAGCCTGCGTGACGGTATACCTTGCGCTCTTCTTCGCTGCTTCCGTAGCTGATCATCAGCTTCCCTTCTTCTTCCAGCTTTAAGTCTTCCTCAGACGGTTTTGCATCCGGCGGTAAAAACAGATAGTTATCTTCATAGGCCTCTAAAGTGATACCCTGATAAACTTCCTGTTTTTTTGCATCGGAAAAATCCTCAGGAATCATGTCCTGGTGCTGGTAGATGTTAAGTGATACACAGTTATTATCCCCATAACTGGCATAGAGTTCCGGGTAGGTGATCAATGGATTCTGGTTTTCATCCCTTCCTTCCACGTTTGTTATGATGCCTTCGTTAAAAGTAAGGCCGTTGGAAAAAGAATCCACCAGCTTTGGAGCTGTTCCCATCTGGATTTTGGCTGACTGGATCAGCTCATCCTTTGAATGAACCATGTCGTTATGGGATACAGAGCTCATCAGGCTTGTAATTTTACCTCCTGCTATTGCCGTAACAGTTCCCATTACCGTTATGGCACACATTGCAGCCAAAGCTGCCACCATTCTCTTTTTATTAAACTTCATAATTCCACTCCTCATTTCTATTTTTTTATGAATTTCCCTAAGACAACGATCCTCTGCCTGCTCATCCGGTGTTACCTGATCCAACCCGGTCTTTATGAATTGCTTTAATTTGTCATCCCTAAAGTTATCCATGGCAAACACCCCTTTCCATTTCTGTTCTTTCAGTACCGTCAGTCTTCAATAAATCCTTCAGCAGTTTTCGTGCCTTATGCAGGCGGGATTTTACCGTCCCTTCCATGGCTCCTGTAATATGGGCGATCTCTCTGGTGGTCAATTCATTATAATAATACAGCAGAACTACGGTACGGTATTTTATATCCAGATGGCTGAGGGCTGCCTGGATTTCTTTTGCTGCCTCTGCCTCTAAAACAGATTCCAATGGTCCGTCCCCTTTCTTATCTTCCCGGATGTGCTCTCCGCTCTTTTTTTCCTCCTCATTTTCCAGAATACCTTCGTAAGAGATCTCAGCCCTCCCTTTTTTCTTTCGTTCAAGCCGCCAGGCTGTTCGGACCAGAATCTGGTAAAGCCACGGCTCAAACCGTTCTGTTTGTTTCAGTTTTGACTTGTAAAGATAGCATTTAACAAATGTTTCCTGTAAAATGTCCTCACTGTCACTTCGGTTACCGGTAATAAAATACGCCATACGGTACAGCTTTCCGGAATAGGAACGGTATAGTTCGTCAAATGCTGCTTCGCTGCCATTTATCATGCTTTCTACCAAAGCCCTGTTTCCTTCCTTCATGACCTGTTTCCTTTCCTTTTTTAGATGCATCTGATAATAAGAGCCATTGAAGAGCCATTTGGTTCATTTTTCATACTTTTATTTTAAAAAATATAAAAACAAAGGATCAGAGGCGGGAAACTAATAGCTGCTGTTCCCGTCTCCGATCCTTATGGTTTTAAGGCTTCTGATTTCAAATATGTTGCACGGTCCCTGGAACTGGCCGTTAAATTCCATTCTTATTCCTCTTGATCACCTTAAGCCTGGTAAACTCTTCCCTATCTTTTTCTTCCAGAGAATTGGTAATATTCTTTGTCAGTGTCTCATACCTGGGAATCGTAATATTCTTTAAAGCATTGGCCCGCTTCTGGGTCCTCTTAATGCTGTTTGCCAGACGGTAGGCGGAGTTCTCCACCATGGAAAGCTTTACCGTCAGCTTCTTCACCTTTTCAAACTGGAAACGGGCTTCATCTAAGGATTCCCTGGTATTGTAATAGGCATAAGTCAGGTTTAAAGGCATTTCATCATGTTCTACCAGGGGGATCTCTGTTCCCATAATGCTCCTGGTTTTGATGCGCACCGAATTGTCCACAGGGACTGCCAGGGCAATGTCCTGCACATAGTTGATTCCCAGCTCAATGTTGGCCTTTTGCAGGGCCTTGTAGGCGGAAGTAAAGGTGACATCGATTTCCGACTGGATGCCCTTTGCCTCATCGATCAGGCTCATCAGCTCCTTGATGAGGATGTTCCGTTTTTTATCCATCAGCTCATAGCCCTGTCTGGCCAATGTCAGAGAGCTTTTTGCAAGGATCAAATTCCCCTTGGTGGGAAATGTATTGGGATTCATGAATATCCCTCCTATTCTGACCGTCCGTCAAGGGTGGCTGGCTTGTAATACTGGTCTAAGACCTTGGTGTCGATGCGGTCCAGCTCGGCTCTTGGAAGAAGCCCTAAAAGCTCCCAGCCAATGGTAAGGGTTTCAATGATGTTCCGGTTGGCGTGGTTTCCCTGTCCCACAAACCGGTTTTCAAATTCTTTTCCGAACACCAGAAATTTTTTGTCAATAGGGGACAGCTCATCTTCCCCGATGACCGATGCCAGAGCTCTGGCATCCCCTACCTTTGCGTAGCAGGAGAAAAGCTGGTTTGCCAGGCCCTGATGGTCAGCCCTTGTAAAGCCTTCTCCGATGCCATCCTTCATCAGACGGCTTAAGGAAGGAAGGACGTTAATAGGCGGGTAGACCGACTGTCCGTACAAGCTGCGGTCCAGAACGATCTGACCTTCCGTGATATATCCCGTAAGGTCCGGGATAGGGTGGGTGATGTCATCGTTTGGCATGGTCAGGATGGGGATCTGGGTCACGGAGCCATGCCGGCCCTTTACGATGCCGGCCCGTTCATAAAGGGAGGCCAGTTCGCTGTATAAATAACCGGGATAGCCCTTTCTGGAAGGGATCTCCCCCTTTGAGGAGGAAACCTCACGGAGAGCCTCTGCATAGGCGGTCATATCGGTCAAAATGACCAGTATATGCATCCCCTTTTCAAAAGCCAGGTATTCTGCCAGAGTCAGGGCCACCTTGGGCGTGATCAGACGTTCCACCACAGGATCGTTTGCCAGGTTAATGAACATGGCTACATGGTCGGAAACCCCGCTTTCCTCAAAGGTGCGGCGGAAGAAGTCGGCCACATCGTATTTGACTCCCATGGCTGCAAATACCACAGCAAATTTTTCACTGGAAAGGGCGTCATCCCCCAGAGAGGCCTGCTGCACGATCTGGGCAGCCAGTTCATCATGGGGAAGGCCGTTTCCTGAAAAGATGGGAAGCTTTTGGCCCCGGATCAGGGTCATCAGCCCGTCGATGGCTGAGATCCCTGTACGGATATAATCTCTTGGATATTCCCTGGTAACAGGATTTAAGGGCTTTCCGTTAATGTCCAGGCGGATGTCAGAGTTGATGTCTCCAAGCCCGTCAATGGGCTCTCCGATCCCGTTAAAGGTCCGTCCCAGCATGTCTTCGGACACAGCAAGTTCCATAGGGTGTCCGGTAAGGCGGGTATGGACATTTCTTAAGGCCAGGCCATCAGTCCCTTCAAATACCTGGATGATGGCCTTATCCTCGTAAACCTCAATGATGCGTCCCAGCTTTTTTGTTTTTCTCTCTACGGTCATTTCCACAATTTCGTCGAAAGCAGCATTCTGGACGCCTTCCAAAACGACCAGGGGACCGTTGATCGCACTTAGTCCTAAATATTCAATTGCCATAGCCTGCCTCCTTCTTATGCGTTGCGTTCGATGACGGAATCATAGAAGGCGTCTACCTGCTTTTTGTAGTCATCAAACATATCAAGTCTGTCATTAGATACATCATATTTAATAGAAATGATCTTATCGAAAATCGGATCTTCCTTTAATACGGACATAGGCATTCCCATGGAAACCAGGGAACGGGATTTCTTGTATAAATAAAGAATCAAGTCCATCATCTTAAACTGTTTTTCCATTGGGACGCAGGTATCGTCCTTATGGAATGCGTTCTGCTGTAAAAATCCGATCCGGATCACCTTGGAGATTTCCAGTATAAGCTTCTGGTCATCGGGAAGCATGTCTCCGCCGATGAGCTTTACGATCTCCATAAGGCTGCTTTCCTGGGTCAGGAGAAAGACCAGGCGGTTTCTGTAGTCCACGAATTTCTTATCCACGTTTTCCACGTACCAGGGTGCTAAGTCGGTCAAATATTCGGAATAGCTGCTGAGCCAGTGGATGGCCGGGAAATGGCGTTCGTTTGCTAAGTTCCGGTCCAGGCCCCAGAAGCAGCGCACAAAACGCTTGGTGTTCTGGGTTACCGGCTCGGAGAAGTCACCTCCCTGAGGGGATACGGCTCCGATAATGGTGACTGAACCTTCGGTTCCGTTCATGTTCTGCATGATTCCGGCCCTTTCATAGAAGGCCGATAGGCGGGAAGCTAAATAAGCCGGGAAGCCTTCCTCCGCAGGCATTTCTTCCAGACGTCCGGACAGCTCCCTTAAGGCCTCGGCCCAGCGGGAGGTGGAGTCAGCCATGATCGCCACATGATATCCCATGTCCCGGTAGTATTCCGCCAGGGTAAGGCCGGAGTAGAGGCTGGCTTCACGGGCGGCTACAGGCATGTTGGAGGTATTGGCGATGAGTGTGGTCCGGTCCATCAGGGGATTTCCGGAGCGGGGGTCAATGAGTTCAGAGAATTCCTCAAGCACCTGGGTCATCTCGTTGCCCCGTTCCCCGCAGCCGATATAAATGATGATATCCGCATCAGACCACTTGGCGATCTGGTGCTGGGTCATGGTTTTACCTGTGCCAAAGCCGCCGGGGATACAGGCGGTGCCTCCCTTTGCAAGAGGGAACAGGGTATCAATGATCCTCTGCCCGGTAATAAGGGGTTTCCCGGCCGGGTATCTCTTTAATATGGGCCTTGGAACTCGGATGGGCCATTTCTGGGTCATGGTGACCTTTGTTTCAGAGCCGTCGGTCAACTGCAGGGTAAGCAGGGGATCAGAAATGGTATAGGAACCATCTTCAACTACGTCAAGGACATAACCTTCCATATCAGGAGGGATCATAACCTTATGGACAATGGCAGGAGTTTCAGGAACCTCTGCAATGATGGTTCCTGGGAACAGGTGATCCCCTTTTTTTACGGTTATGTGGGTCTTCCAGAGCTTTGTGCCGTCAAGGGAGTCCACATGAATACCCCGGTCAATGTATGGGCCTCCGGTCTTTGCTATTTCACTTAAAGGGCGTTCAATTCCATCAAAGATGTTATTTAAAATACCGGGAGCCAGTGTGACGGATACAGGAAAGCCAGAGGATGTGACCGTTTCTCCCGGCTTTAAGCCGCTGGTTTCCTCGTATACCTGGACAATGGTGCGGCGGTCAGTAAGGCCTATGATCTCACCGACTAAGTGGTCTTTGCCCACGTAGACCATTTCATTCATTCGGAATCCGGAATCGCCCTTTAAATAGATAACAGGGCCGTTGATGCCGGAAATGGTGCCTGTATTAATCATTGTCAGTACCTCCCATCAGATCCTTTACATCAAAGCGGAAGTCCCGCTTTGCTTCCGCCAGTTTGGTTTGAAAGGAATTGTCGATTAAAATATGCCTGGAAGGGATGACAGCCCGGGTTCCTCCCAGAAAGGAGTATTCGCTCACCCGGATATCAGAGCCGCCTATAATTGACAGTTCATTGATCTTTTCTTCATCTGCAGGATCAATGTAAATGGTAATAAATTCTTTTCCTGCCAGAGCCTTGGCTTCTTTTATCTGCTTTTCCAAAAGCTTTGTATATTCGGCCGATTCCATAAATCTAGCCAGTTTGTCCCGAAGCTCTGAAAACAGCTTATCCTTCAGCTCATCCTGCTTTTTTCCAAAGACCCGCTTCATGCCGATCTGTTCCAGAGAAAGCTTTTTATTGATCTCACGTTCGATCCGTTCACTTTCCAAAGCCACCTGCTGGGCGGCCCGGCTTTTGGCATCTTCCTGATGCTCCGAAAAGGTCTGCTCTAAGGCTGCCGTATATTCATCAAGCATCTTTGCACTGCGGGTTCTGGCATCTTCCATGCAAAATTCCAGGAAATGCTGCAATTTTTCCTCAGTTGTCAAGATGACCACCTCTTTCTTATAGTTTTAATCCGATGGCTTCATTCACGTAATCCGTGATAAAGTTCGGCTTGCGGCCGGTGCCATGGCGGTCGGGGATCTCTACGATCAATGGGAGCTTACGGTTCAGCTTCACATCATTGATGATATCCGGAAACTCTTTTCCGAATTTCTCCGTCAGGAGAATGACCCCGATTTCCTTGTCGGCCAGTACTTTATCCAGTTCGCGTTTCAGTTCCGCCTTTTCATGAACGACAGCGCCCTCCACCCCGGCTAATCTCATGCCGGTCCAGGTATCCACGTTGTCGCTGATCAAATACATTTTCATTGGTTACAGTTTTCCTAAGATCATGAAAGAAATGATCAGACCATACAGGCACACACCTTCGGCAAGCCCTACGAAGATCAGTGATTTACCAAGTATGGAGCCATCCTCGCTGATGGCGCCAAGGGCGGCGCTGGCAGCCGCGGAAACGGCAATGCCTCCGCCGATGCAGGCAAGCCCTGTGGAAAGAGCGGCAGCCAGGTATCCCATTCCTGCGATGCTTCCAGTGGCTGCGGCTGCTTCGGCAGCAGAAGCCTGGCCGTTAAACATGAATGAGCTGGAAACGATCAGGGTTCCGAAAAATAAAAGTGCGTTGATTCCAAGTGCGGTTTTATAGCGGCCCTTTGTTTTTTCGCCCATGGCAAAGGCTCCAAAGGGAACTGCGATACTTAAGGTCAATGCGATTGCTAATGTGATTTTTACTAAGGTTGACATAATATTACCTCCGTTTTGGTTTTTAAATTTTCTTTCCGTATGGTTTAAATGCGCGGCCGGTTCCCCGGTAAAAACGGCTGAATAATTCATAATATTCCAGACGCAGTACCTGGATCCCCACGATCAGGCCTTCCATGCCGCAGACGAATAAGTTGCCGAGAACCACCACCAGCCAGTTGGGAGTTCCTGCTTCTGCGCCGGATAACATGAGCACCACTTCCATCATGGCTGCGTGGCTGATTGCAAAGGCTCCTACACGGACAAAGGAAAGGGTGTTGGAAAAATAGCTTAAAAGTACTTCAAACAGTTCAAAGAAACCCTGGACCACAAACATGCCCTTTTCCTTTGGCATGATCTGGGCTTTCCGTTCCACCAGGTTGGTGAGGGGTTCCTTAAAGAACATGACGGCCAAGGGGATGCCAAACATGATCACAAGAAGTATGGCAGCGGGAATGGAGTTTCCGGTCATGTAAAGGACGATGGTGAGGACCAGGCTTGCATAAAATACTAGTCCTGCCATGCCGTTTGTGTCAAAGAGGGTCCTTTCCGGGTCATGAAAGCGGATGCTGTTTATGATGTTAAGAACCATGGTCATCAGGATGATTCCCATACCAATGGAAACCGCTACGATAAATACGGTATTCAGCTTCCCGATAAAGGGCAGGTTGGTCATGTGTTCCATAGGACGGAGCCAGACGGCCTGGATGATATCTTCAAACCCGAAGAAGCTGCCGAACAGGAACCCGAATATAGTTGAAAAAAAGCCGCAGCAGGATATAATGGCCGCCAGATTTATCTTTTTCAGCCGGTAAAGGAGGAATCCCCCAAGCAGAAGGCACATTCCCTGTCCCACATCCCCGAACATAAAGCCAAACAGGAAGGAATAGGTGATGCCGATCAATATGGTGGGGTCGATCTCATTGTATGCCGGCAGGCCATACATCTGTATGAACATCTCAAAGGGCTTAAAAAGTCCCGGATTGTGAAGCTTGGTAGGCGGCTTGCTTATAATGTTGTTATGGTCATCCTCCATGAAGCAGAAGGTTTTTTTATCGCTGGAAATTTCCTTCTGAAAGGCGGCGGCATCCCGGTTGCTCATCCAACCGCAGAGGATGTAAAAAGTGTTTACATTCTGCTTGGTACATGCAGCCAGCTTTCTCACGTTAAAGTTGGTGGAAAAGGTTTCCAGCCTGTTTAATGCCCCTGATAAATTCTCCTGCCTTGCTGCCAGCAGACCGGACATCTGCTTTCGGATGCCGTTAATATCAGCCTGGAGGGTATTTATCTTATCCTCCAGAATATGGATGGCGTCCATGGGCGTACCCTCGTACTCGTCCGGCAAAAAGAAGCGTTCAAAATGCATGGAGGCGTAAATGGCATCGATCTGGTTTGAAATGGTTTCCGGCGCAAAATAAACCAGCCAGACAAACTGGTCATCCTCCCGGCATTTATAAAGAACAGTATCAATGGTATCATATACGTAGCTCTCAAACTTGTTGTAATATTCATGAGAAATGCGCCCAAAACGGAATTTAATGTACTTAAAATGAAGGATGGAGCTTAAATCATAGTTAAGCCCGGTAAATGGAAGGATCCGGTCTAAGGACTGGCGGAAGGAGTTTTGCTCGGTCACAAGGGCTTCTTCCTTTGTTGCAAGCTCTTTTATCTGTTCTCCCACTTCTGCGACGATTCCGGCTGCCTCCTCAATGGAAACATGTTTCCGGCTTTTTGCCTGATTTCCCGGCGGGAGTAATTCTGCCAGTTCTATGGCACGCTGGTATGCGTCTTTGTATGGATTTGTTTCAATATAAGGTCTTAAGTCTTTTACCGTTTTTAATTCCGACAGGGCATTTTCCAAATGGATTTCATATTTGGATAAATAGGTGTCGATGACCCGGTCAATATCCTCCTTGGGTCCGGTGATACTTAAGAATTTCATCTTTTCTATCACGGAAAAGCTACCCCCTTTATTTTTTTACCACATAGGAGATGATTTCATCCGGGCTTACGCGGTACCGGATGCTCTCTATGAGGGTGATAATCTTTTGAATTTCTTCCTCCTTAAAATACAAGTAGGAATTCAGCGCGGCAATGGAGTAGGGATTCTGCCGGCTGGTGGAACGGTATATCTTGTTCAGTATTTCCTGAGTCAACCCCTCTAAGTCCGGCATGTCCGCGGCTTCCAGATCTGCTTTCCGCCCATAAAAGGTGGTTCTTAGAACAGAATAAAACTCTTCCAGTGTAGCTGCCTCCGCCATTTTTGTAATCTGATCCTTATTCAGATGGTAATTGATAGGGATGAGGAGGGAATAAATATCGGCCGGCTGCAAATGGTAATATTTTTTGGAACGGTAAATCCACTGGACGTTGAGCAGATCCAGCTTGCTGCCAAAGCAGCGGGTAAGAAGCTCCTGTTCCTCCCGGGCAAGATATTTGCCCATGACCTTCCAAATGGTCTTAAAGTAAAGAAGGTCTAAATGCACCTCGTAATCAAACAAGGTGGGCCGGTCTGCATCGTCTAAGTGGGACAGAAGGCCATAATATACCGAACCTTCCAGATTTGCGACAAACTCGTGTAAGTCCCCGGAGGAGGACAGCTTCATTAAATCCAGCCGGGAATGCTTCTCAAAAAATTCCTGAAAAACGGAGAGATCGATATCCAGAGGGTTCCGCCCCATGGCATTGCGGAAGCATTTCTTCAGGATATCGATTTCAAAGTGCATAAAATATAAGTCCAGGAATTTACGCTGGGTTAAATTGGCGAACCGGTAGAGCTTGGCAAAATCCTGGTACAAGGAAAGGCTCAGCCGCTGTTCAATAGCTCCCCGGTGAAGGGCCACACCCTCTAAGTTTGCAAACAGCCCCTCATATGCGTTCAGACGCCTTAAATATTCCATTGCATCAGAAACGGTTTCAAGGGCTGCCATTTCGCGAAACTGGCTGTCGGTGATCAGATGGCTCTCCATGGCTCTTACCTTGGTTGTAATGCCGCTGTAGGATAGTAAATCTCCCATAGGATCACTCCTTTATCATAGTATTGAATAGTTCCTCCACATATTGTGTATGATGTTCTTCGTAACGCTGTTCCATGGCTTCAAGGACTCTTTGGGAATCCTTTCGCTGTTTTTCCAGGCGGTCATTCATATTGATTTCCATGTCAGCCTGGAGACTTTCAATTTTTTTATTGGTTTCCCCCTCCAATTGTGAATCAAATGCAGCGGTTCGTTCTTCCATTTCTTTGGCAAAGGCCTTTTTACGCTCATTGGCGTCATTCATAATGGAAGCCGCAGCCGATTCGATTTCGGATATTTTTTCGATCACAGTATCCATACCGTGCCCTCCTTCTCGTAATTGTTTATTGAAAAATAGAATGCTTAATTTATAATGATACTACAATTAAAAAAAAAAGCCATAGTCTGTTAGCGAAAAATGACAATATTAATGAAATTTTATCATAAATATAAGTTACGCCGCAGGAACCGGGCTTATGCATGAACAATAGAAAAAGCGAAGATCAGAGGTGTGTTTCCTCTGGATTCTTCGCTTTTTTAACGCTTTCTTTACTGGCTGGCGGCTGTGGTACTCTCCGCAGCAGTGGTGGATTCCCCTGCTTCCGTTTCTGCCACGCCTTCCGATACGGTCAGGAATTCAGTGGCAACATAAGCCTGGGCTCCTTCAAACATGATGACTGTCCACTTGTCATCATAGGTTTTCACATAGTCCACTACCGTATCGGCAGCAAGGCTTCCAAGCTTGGCTCCGTTGGTGGAAGGCTCAGAACGGACATTCAGTTTGCTCTTAGTGGTGTAAATCTTAGGCGCCTCTGTCTCCGGTTCTGCAGTGGTGGTAGGTGTTTCGGCGCTTGTCATGGCTTCGGTAGTGACCTCAGCAATGGTAGTGGGTACGGTCGGATCTTTTTTCGAGCCTTTTCCCGGGATCAGCTTTACAATGATCAGGACAAGCACCAGAAGGACCAGGAAAATAAGGGCCGGTTTCAGAAGCCCGTATACATCAAAGCCGTTCTTTTTGGTCCGCCGCCTGCTTCTGCTGTGTGAAGCGGGCCTTTGGCCGCTTCTGGAAGCATTCCTCTGGGGCGGTCTTTGTCCGGACCTTTGGCCATCCGGTCTTGTCCCATTGGTTCTTGTTCCGCCGGAATGTTCCTGAGTTCTTACCGGCGCAGTTCTTGCGCCGGTGCTTCTTGTATTCCCTGATCCATGGGATTCATTCCTTAAGGCGCTGCTTCGCGGGGGATTATTCCTGGACGAGGAGGACATGGTCCTCACGTCAGCAGGCCGCTTATTGACGGGAGCGCCCCCCTGGCTTCCTCTATTAACAGAATTAGAGTTTGCAAAGGCATTGACTTCCTGAGACAGAAGCTGAACAGCTTCGTTGGCATCATAAGGGCTGTCATCGCCTTCATGAACTGCTTTGTTTCCCAGCACCCGGATCCTGTGATAGTGGTCTTTGGCAGCCTGGGAAATAAAGCGCCCTTCAAATAACTGGTCTATGCTGTCAGCCAGGTCGCCTTCCACAATCAAAGCCCTCTCTCCAAGATAGTTTACCATATATTCCAGGGTCTGCCGGGCCTTGATCATAGCCATGTTATACTGCTTCTGGCTCATAAGCTTTTCCGTTTCCCTTAGACCCTGCTGGATTCTGATCAAGAAACTGTTGTCTGTAGTTCCCATGTATTTCCTCCTTTGCAAAGACGGTTGTATTCCGATATACAGATATTATACTAGATTATTGTAAATTGCGCACCTGTTATTTTGTCGTTTTTTGATTTGTAAGAGAAAAGTAAAAAATATACAGGGATTCCCTATAAAATAAAGGAATTCCTACATTTAAAAATTACCAGTGATACTACTTTGATACTAAATCCTGTAATTTGTTTGCGACCTCACTGTGTTTATTAGGATATAAATGCCCATAAATATTGTTTACCATATCTACTGAATCCCCTATGCGTTCCGCTATAAGATAAGGAGAAAATCCCATATCTATTAATAGGGAGACATGGCTATGTCGAATGTCGTGTATGCGTATTGGTTTGATTCCTGAAGCTGCGCAGGCATCTTTTAAGCAGATGCTTAGTTTGTACCGGGTAATTTGAAAAAGCCTATCCTCAGGTCCTATCCCATAATTCTTGTCAATATATTCTTTCAGATAATCTGTAAGAAAAGGAGGAATAGTTACAAGTCGGGTACTGCCCGCTGTGATGTTTCTTTCAAATCTGTCTTCATAATTTTGTTTTGCCGCTTCCTAATATCTGCAGGTGTAATTTGATTAATAGGCTTATCCTTGAAGAACGGGACTATGTGGTACATAAATAGATACTGCTTAGGCTTCATTGTGGAAATTTTAAGGCGGTGACCCATATCATCTATATAAATATCATATAATGACTGAAATGTCATTTCAGGCGTTCCTTGCTGCATCTAATTATAGAATTTGATGCTCGCGGACAAACAGGGTACCTGGATATTCATATGCGAAAGAATGATCTTGATGGCACGAAAAAAGAAATAAGTTATGACTTATTTTCCAATGCTGCCCTGATAGATTTACCAGAATTTATGCCAGACTGTAGCCAGGCGACACTTGACCTGATATATGCTTCTGATGAAGAGTTTCCAGACCGGTTATTGATCAACGAGATTAGGTTAACAAATCAAATTTAAGAGTGAGGAAGATGAGAATGAAAAATATATTGTGTACAGTAGCAGGAGTAGTGGGTAGCTTCATAGCATCTTTATTTGGGGGCTGGGATACCGGGATCGGTACCCTGGTCCTTTTTATGGTCATAGATTTCTTTTCGGGACTTATAGTTGCCGGGATCTTTAAAAAGAGTACTAAGACAAAAACGGGAGCCTTAGAGTCAAAAACTGGCTTTAAAGGACTATGCCGCAAAGGAATGACGCTTCTTTTCGTACTGATTGCCTACCGCCTGGATTTGGCCATCGGGACGAATTACATACGGAACGCGGTAATTATCGGTTTCATGGCAAATGAGCTGATCTCCATCGTGGAGAATGCCGGACTCATGGGACTGCCTCTTTCTGCGGTGCTGATTAAAGCCATAGACGTTCTGAAAAAGAAAGCAGAAGTAACTGAATAATCTATTGCGATATCGCAACAAGTTGTGACGTCACAACTTTTCGGGCCTGGGATAATCCTGGTTTTTTTCGATTGGAGTATCAATATGTAGATCAAGAAATTACTTACACCTTATAACTCCAGTAACGGTCAGACAGATCGTATCAAGTATATCGTGATCCATTATGTAGGAGCCCTGGGAGATGCGGAGGCGAGCTGCAAATACTACGCTTCCCAGTACATTGGCGGCCAGGACTTTTACTTTGAACCAAGAGCCGGTCACCCGCTGGAATGTGCATTGTATGTATCAGATCATGATGCTGCATAGGTGATAGGAGGATTCTAAAAATAATAAGGCGGGTATCAGTACATACCCGCCTTTAAATACTTCCCATATTTAATCTGTTGTGGTAATATAGTAATGTAGAGTAGCAGAAAGAATGCCACGCCCACACCCAATCTCTGGAATTATTAGGAAAAAATCGGGCATATTATAAGTACCGACGGAATAAGGAAATAAATGGGCCGGTCAGACAGTTGTGACAAACTGTCTGACCGGTTTTTCTTTATAGATATTCATTTAATCATTCTAGATAAAACAGCATCAACTGGCTGAGTACCAAGTCTCAATTCCAGTACCGCTGCATCCATTTCTTTTTAACATTTCATCACTCATAATATGATTTTTTTCTACAGGTGTCATTATAATTCCCTTATTTCTCAAATATAGTTAATTATGATAATATTCGACTTGGAGTATATATATTAACTACAGTTACTCCAGTATTAATAAATTGTGGACCTGTATCAAATCCTCTTAATGCAGCAACTGCCTGAGCCATACCCAAATAGCCCATTGTAAATGGATTTTGTACCAATACAGCTTTTATAGTATTATCTTTTATCATTTCCTGAATTACCTCTGTGATATCAAATCCAATACCGATAATATTTATATCATTTTCTCTCAAAGCGTACCCCATCCCTAACGTAGTTCCTTCATTCGTTGAAAAAACACCAACAAGATTGGGATTGTCTCTTATATATTTTTCCGTTGCTTGTTTTGCTAACTCTGGGTCACCATTCGTGTATATTGTTTCTAATATTTGATAATTGACAAACGGTTTAAAATAATCGCGAAATCCCCTTTCCCGATTTACAGTCGTTCTGTTTTCAGGAGTTACCCCAATGATTCCTATTGAACCATATGTGACACCAATCTCCTCTAATTCGTAAAACATATTTTCTCCAGCTATATTACCAGCTGTATAATTATCTGTAGCTAAAGTTGTGACTGCTTCTTCAAAGGCCGGTGCATCAACATAAATGATTTTTACACCCTTTGCTTTCGCTTCTTCAACTGCACTTGAAATCGTTAAAGGATTACTCGCCGCTAACATTATTGCATCTGCTCCCGCTACTACGGCATTATTAAATATTTCAATTTGTTTATTTACATCTCTTGTTAAGGGGGCGTCCCATTCATATGTAACACCTAACATAGAAGCCATTTCTCTAGCACCATTGTCCATAACCTTCCAAAATTGATCACTTTTATCCATGGTTATTAAATAAATTTTATAATTCTCATTTACTGTATGGTTCATTTCTACAACATCTCCTATATTAATAATCAATTTTAATGTTGGTCCAATTACATTCACACCTGGTGCTGAAGTTCAGACTTTACAACGAGTGTTTTGATATATCACCGACTTGCATAAAGATTATATACTGTTATTAACATAATTATATGCTGTAACAGTGGAATATTTATCCAGGTAAATAAAATATCTGTAATCTATTCCCGTATTTACAATTCCTGTTAATACTCCTTGTCCCCCAAGCTAAAATTTGGAACACTTCTAATTCTTGAAATAAAATTCGAATCTATAGCAGAAGGTGCTTTAATACTCCTATAACCCGCATAACTTACAGATTTGGAAGAATACACGGATATTCAATTATATGCGAGGGAGTTTCGTGATATTACTTCATTAAATTTTGAAATACAGCGGAACCAGTAACGCTCACTCCGGATCATGACGGGGCGCTACAGTATCCTGGACTGGCAAACCAGTAAATTAAAAAGGCGGGTATCCGGAAACTTCCTGCCCGCCTATACAAACAAATTGTGATACTATTATGATACTAAAAAATGTTATAAACAGTATAAATCATTTATTTTCATGTTAATTATCTTTAGAATTGCTGAAGAAACAGGAATTTACAGCGTGTATAGAATGATAGGCTTCGTAAGAGAAAAGTTATCTGAAAAATAAATTTCACTTCTGACTGCATCTTCTATACTTGGCGATAATTGATGGAAAATCAACCGTCAAAGGTTTTTAGAAAAGGAAAGAAACAAAGTCTCAGACGTAAGAAAAGGAGCAGAAATACCGCAAGAATCGTTATTATCTCCAAAAAGGAGAGGTGCCGGCAGGATTGGAGGAATCCTGCCGGCAATATGAAAAAATTTATCTCAAAGGATATTACCTGTAACAAGTATTAATATACCTGGCGGTTATGTAGAAAAGTTGTGGAAGATGTGAACACTTTGTGAAGGAGAAACGCCGCCAGAAGCGGGAAACAAAAGCAAACTTGCGTTCCCCCTACCATGTATGATACAATCGATCAGGCAATATATGTTTTCATTAAGATGAATTTATTTGGAGGAATTTTAACATGAGGTTACGTCATATATCTGGCTCGGAAGAGGAAATCGCGGGCAGCCCATATGTTGTTCAGAGTCCTTTTGAAAAAAGGGGCTGCTGGAAGGAAGTGTTTGGCAATGAAAATCCCATAGAAATAGAGGTTGGCATGGGGAAGGGCCGTTTTATCATGGAACTGGCAGCTATTCACCCGGAAATCAATTATGTGGGCATTGAGAGGTATCCCAGCGTTCTTTTGCGGGGTCTGCAGAAGCGGGCTCAATTGGAGCTTGATAATATATTCTTTATGTGTGTGGATGCAAAGAATCTGGCTGATATATTTGCTCCAGGGGAGGTTCAGAAGGTGTATTTAAACTTTTCCGATCCATGGCCAAAGGACCGACATGCAAAGCGCAGGCTCACATCAGAGGATTTTATGGCGGTTTATGACCGGATCTTAACACTGGGCGGTACTGTGGAATTTAAAACCGACAATAAAGGCCTTTTTGATTATTCTCTGGAATCTATCCCAAGAGCCAAATGGCAGGTTAAGGAATTTACCTATGATCTTCACCATAGCCAGATGGGAGAGGGGAACGTGATGACAGAGTATGAAGAGAAGTTTTCCTCCAAGGGGAACCCTATTTATAAGATGATAGCAGGCAGAAAATGATATTTTTTAAAAACCGGCATTGGTTTCAATAACCGTGATGCCGGTTTTGCATATAATAAAGCAAAAGCAGATGCGGGAGCGGCAGCTATGGGAATGAAAGACAAGGTCACAGGCAAGCTTCTACAGGCTACCAGTGATAAGACGGAATTAAATAAGAAAATGCTGACCTGGAACAAATCTTTTGTAGAAGTTAACAAAACCCTGGGTGGAAATGTACAAAAAAATAAGAAAAATAAATAAAATCAAAAAAGGTGTAAATTATTTGTAAAAAAAGTGTTGACTTTTGTTAAATACGGTTATATAATTACACACGTGCTCAAGACGAGAGCACAGCGATAGAAAACGAAAGACAAGCGCCTTTAGCTCAGTTGGTAGAGCAGTAGACTCTTAATCTATTTGTCCGGGGTTCGAGCCCCCGAAGGCGCATCAAAAGTTCCGGTTTTGCAGACAGAGAGCTGCGGGGTTGGGGCTTTTATTTTGCCCCAAATACTTTATAAAAATTTTTCCGCGCGGAGCAGGAGCCGGGTGGAAATGGTAATCAAAGAAAAGCAGACAGTAGAAACCAATACGTAACCGCCGAAAGATAACGACAACGTTCCATTTACACTACCAGTTAATCATGACCGCCCAAAGGGCACCTGGTCATAGGTTTGCCATGATGATTTTTAAGTTTTAAACAAATTCCGCTAGCATTCTTTAACATTCTACAATATAATAAATATGCTGTTGAAACCTTCCAGCGGAAGGGAGGTGTAAACTTGCAATACTTAATCAACTTAATAGTTTCGGTTACGGCGAATGTAATTAGCTACTACATACGCAAATGGTTAAGCCGAGACGAGAACAACAGTTAGCCAAAAAGAACCCCTAGAGACGGCCATCTCTAGGGGTTCACTTTTTAGGTGTAAACTTGCACCTAATCAACTTTAGCTACTATTATCATATACTTTTCACAGTAAAATGTCAAGGCTAATGCTCGAACGA